>NZ_JBSFVR010000378.1:0-7246 GCF_053592415.1 Streptomyces sp. NPDC002690
GCGGCCCCGGTGGTGGCATGGTGTGCAGATCTCTCTGAAAGCGACCTGGGAGGAGTGCTCAACCGATTTGATGAGATTTCCTTCGCCGGCAGCAGCTTTAATGGGCCCGGGGCCTTCTCGTGTTCCCGCCGTCAGCGCACGTCGACGAAGTCGCCCGCGGCCGTGGCCGGCGGGGTCGACGCGGTGCCGGCGAAGGAGTAGCGCCAGAACCCGTCGACCGAGGCGGTCACCGTGGTCCTGAGGTTTCCGACGGAGTCCGAGTTCACGGTCTTCACCGTGGTGTAGGTCGTCGTCCCGTTCTTCCGGAACTGGAGCCGGACCGGCTGGGTGGCGTAGCCGTGGTAGCCGCCCGCCTCCCAGTTGGCGCGGGAGAGCTTGCCGGTGACCGTGATGGTCTTGCCCTTGACCACGGGTTCAGGTGCCGCGTCGGTGGTCTGGGTCGAGTCGCGCTGGATCGCCACCGACGCCGCCGCGTGCAGATCGGTGAGGCCGCTGCCGTCCGCCGACTCCGCCCAGGCCGCGAGCTTCCAGGTGCCGGCCAGCGCGTTGAGACCGAGGGTCCACCGGGGAGAGACGTAGGCGAAGTCCGTTTCGCACGAGGACGTGGTCGCGCTGACCTTGGTGCAGGTGGCGGGCCAGGAACCGTAGAGCACCCCGTCGGGGGCGTCGTACGAGCCGTGGTACAGATACATGTCCCCGCCGGCGATGCCCGCCGGATCCGTGGCGGTGAACGTCGCCTTGAACTCCTGCTGCGGCTGGTCGGACAACTCGACGGCCTTGCCGCCGTTGACCACGATGTTCGAGATCCGGGTGGAGCCGGTCGTCTCGTCCCCCTGGGTGCCCGGCCCTGCGAAGGCGCGGTCGAGGGTGCGGCGCAGGCTGCCGCCCTCGTCGTCGGTGGCGGTGACGCGCAGCGACACGAAGGCCGCGGTGGCGGGAACCGTCAGGGAGGCCGTGGCACCGGTGAGCGGCAGGGGGGTCCATACCGCTCCGCCGTCGACGGAGTACTCGATGCCGGTGACGGACGCCGTCGCGGAGGGCGCGAGGGTGTCCGCGGTGGCGGTGACGGTCACCGGGGTGGTGGCGGTGGCCCGGTTCGACGCGTCGAGCCCGGTGAGCCTCACCCGGGTGCCGACCAGCGGCAGCGCGGTGGCCCGGGACGTGGTGCCGGACGTGAACGTCCACTCGTTGCGCACCGTCGTGGACAGCTTCCTGTACGGCACGCGGTGGTCGACCGTCTGCTCCAGGGTGTACGTGCCGGAGCCGGAGGGGACTTGGGCCACCAGGGGATGGTTGACCGGCTCGTCCAAGGCCTCCGCCCAGGTCACGCCGTCGCGCGCCAGACGGTAGGAGACCGCCGAGCGGTTGTCCGACCCGTAGTGCCCGTCGGCGTCGCCGAGACCGTCGGATTCGTACAGCGTGACGGTGTTGCCGCTGCGCCGTGACCCCGAGCCCTCCGTCCTGACCGGCTGCAGCGGCGCCGCGCCGAGGATCTCCCCGGGCGTGGTGCCGGCGGCCAGGGTGCGGTCCGGGAGCCGCAGGGTGTAGTCGCCGGTCCCGTAGGAGAGGAGCCTGCTGTAGGAGACGCCGGGCGTGACGTACTCGGTGACCGGGCCCGCCACGGGCACGGCCGAGTCCACGTAGACGCCGGTCCACTCGCCGAGGTCCGGAACCGTCTGCAGCAGGGCGGTGGTCCGGGTGCCCGGGGCGTTCACGCGGGTGACCGTCTTCGCGAGCGAGGCCTGCTTCACCGACGCGATCGGAGCGGCGGGCACCGTGTCGGTGTAGGTGTGCATGAGGTCGTACCGGAAGGGGCTCGGGGTGCTCGCCGTGCTGCCCTTGCGGCTGAGCACGTCGTGGATCCGCAGCGCCGCGCCGGTCTGCGAGAACGGGGTGACGTACACCTTGCCCGCGTCCGACCCGGCGAATCCGGCGAGCTGGTCGCCAGGCACCGAGATCCACACGGCGGAGGCCTCACGGACGGCCGTCGTGTCGTCGACACCGATGCCCGTCTCCTTCGCCGCGCGCTCGTCGAAGGAGACGGTCGTGGCGGCCGTACCGACCTTGAAGGAGCGGGTCAGGATGTAGGACGGGCGCTGCCAGTCGCTGTGCAGCGCCACGGAGAAGTAGTCGCCCGGGGGAAGCTTGACGGTCGCGGACGGGCCGATCTCGTCGCTGTCGACGGCGTAGGACGCCCAGGTCTTGCTGTTCCACACGTAGAAGGTCTTGGACAGCACGTCGGCGTTGGTGATGTTCAGATTCACCGTGTACGAGGCCGCCGCCTGTGCGGCGGACATGGCCGCCGCGGCGGCCGGGACGGCGATCCTGGTGGGCCGCACCTGCTGCGGCAGGGCGGTCGGACGCACTTCGAGCGCGCCGTTCGCCGAACCGAAGGCGTAGGTGCCGGCGGAACCCGCCGAGCCGCTGTCGGTGATGCGCACGTCACCGTCGACGAGGCTGACGCGTTCGCCGTCGCCGAGAGCGGTGCTCCCCGGTGTGACCGCGGCGGTTCCCCGGGCGGACGGCACCGGGGCGGTCGGCTGCGGGTCCGTGTCCGAGGCCGTGGCCGACCCCGGAGCCAGCAGGATTCCCCCCACCACGGCGGCGCACAGCCCCGCACCGATCGATCTTCGTACGTTCCACTTGCTGGTCCCGGACATCGAATCCGCCCTCCCCATGGATTTTCGCGCAACGCCCCGCAAGGTCCAGGGGCGTTGATCATCGACAGCTTAGACGGCCACCCCCGCGGGGGCTTTCGGGGCCATGGCCGGCAAGGGGACGGACGGCGGCGGACGGCCCGGGAGGAGAGGCGATCTCCTCCCGGGCCGTCCGGGGTCCCGCCCCGACCGGGCCTGTTCGGCGCGGTCGGGTCAGGTGGGTTTCATCGGGCGAGGGCGCGTCAGAAGGTGAGCGAGAAGCTGTTGATCTTGCCGGTGTCGCCCGAGGCGACGTCCTGCGCCTTCAGCTTCCAGACACCGTTGGCGACCTGCGCGGAGGCGTTGACCGTGTAGGTCGCCACCACGTTGTCGGCCGAGTCGCTCGACGAGGAGCTCTTCAGCCGGTAGGAGGTCCCGTTCGGGCCGACGAGGTCGACGACCAGGTCACCGCGCCAGGTGTGGGTGATGTTCACCGCGACCTGGAGGGTGCTCGGAGCGTTGCCGGTGACACCGGAGACGGTGAGCGAGCTGGTGACCGCGGCGCCGTTGTCCGGGATCGAGACGGCGGTGTTGCTGGTGAAGACCGTCCCGGTGCCGGGCGTCGTGCCGCCCGGGCGGGTGCCGACGTTGATGCCGGCCCAGGCGTTGGCCACGGCGGTGTACTCGGCGCTCGTCGTGCCGTACAGCTCACCGGCGGCGGCGAGGGTACCGGTACGCGCGGAGGCGTAGTTGGTCGTCGTGGTGAACTTCGTGGTGAGCGCCCGGTACCAGATCGCCAGAGCCTTGTCGCGGCCGATGCCGGTCACGGCGAGGCCGTCCGAGGTCGGGGAGTTGTAGGAGACGCCGTTGACGGTCTTGGCGCCGCTGCCCTCGGAGAGCAGGTAGAAGAAGTGGTTCGCGGGACCCGAGGAGTAGTGGACGTCGGCGTTGCCGATGCCGGAGTACCACGAGTCGTACGAGCCGCCGTCCTTGCTCGGCTTGTCCATGTAGCGCAGCGGGGTGCCGTCGCCGTTGATGTTGATCTTCTCGCCGACGAGGTAGTCGCCCGGGTCGGCCGCGGTGTTGGAGTAGAACTCCACGCCCGCCGCGAAGATGTCGCTGGTCGCCTCGTTGAGGCCACCGGACTCACCGCTGTAGACCAGGCCGGCGGTGGCCGCGGTGACGCCGTGCGACATCTCGTGGGCCGCGACGTCCAGCGAGGTCAGCGGGGCGGCGTTGCCGGCGCCGTCGCCGTACGTCATGCAGAAGCAGCTGTCGGTCCAGAAGGCGTTGACATAGTTGTTGCTGTAGTGGACCCGGGAGTACGCGGCGACGCCGTTGCCCTTGATGCCGGTGCGGCCGTGGACGTTCTTGTAGTAGTCCCACGTCTCGGCCGCGCCGTAGTGGGCGTCGGCGGCGGCGGTCTCGGTGTTGGTGCCGACGCCGTTGCCCCAGACGTCGTCCGCGCCGGAGAAGAGCGTCCCGGTGCCGGACGTGCCGTGGTTCAGGTTGTACGTCTTGTGGCCGCCGCGGGTGGAGTCGGTGAGGTTGTACGAACCCGTGGTGCCCGAGGTGCCGAGGGTGACGGTGCCGCTGTACTGCGTGTTGCCGGTACCGGTCTCGATGCCCTGCCACTCGAAGAGCTTGGCGCCCGAGGCGGCGTCGGTGACGACGTGCAGCTCGTTCGGGGTGCCGTCCTCCTGGAGACCGCCGACCACCGTCTCGAAGGCGAGCTTCGGGGTGCCGTCCGCCAGCCAGACGACCTTGCGCGGGGCCTGGCTCGCCGTGGTGGCCTTCGAGCCGTCGGCCGAGGCCGCGCCGAGAGCCTGCTTCTCGGCGGTGGCCGGGGCGATGTCGGCGACGGTGCCGACCGCCTTCAGCTGCGCGGTGGTGGCACGGGACGCCTTGGTGACGGACTCGGTCGCGCCGGCCGCGCTCGACGTGACGACGAGGTCGCCTCCGAGGACCGGCAGCCCGCCGAGGG
This sequence comes from Streptomyces sp. NPDC002690, assembly GCF_053592415.1. Lineage (NCBI taxonomy): Bacteria > Bacillati > Actinomycetota > Actinomycetes > Kitasatosporales > Streptomycetaceae > Streptomyces > Streptomyces sp. NPDC002690. Next base: position 4,621 of record NZ_JBSFVR010000378.1, read on the forward strand.
TGCGCTCGTAGCGGGTGTGCACCGTGCCGTCGGCGTCCTTGACGACGTCGCGGACGACGAGCTTCTCCGTCGCGCCGAGCCCGAGTTCCTTGGCGGTGGTGGCCTTGCCCGCGTCGGCCTTGGCGATCAGGGTCGCACGGGCGGCGGGGGAGAGGTCCGCCGGCAGCGCACCCGGGTTGACCTTGCCCAGGGTGGGAGAGGCCGCCGGGGACGCGGCGGGGGTGGCGGTCGCTGCGGGGGAGGTGACGCCGACGGCGACGAGGGCTGCCGCGGCTATCAGGGCGCCGGTCGCGGTGGTGCGACGGCTGTGCGTGAGTCTCACGCGGACTCCTTCTGCGAGGGGGGTACCGGCGGGCGGTGGCCCGGTCGGCAGTGCAGGCGGTACGCGGAACGACGGAAGAGTGTCAGTCGCGGCGCGTTCCTGTCAGGAGCGCGTCAACGATTTGGCCAGAACTCGTCCGTTGCCGGGTGGCTGGTGTTCGTTAAGCGGACGTTTCGTCGATCTTGGTCCCGATGTCGGCCGCCGGCTGTCGGCCGTCGTCACCACCGGGAACGGCGGTCCACGGCCGTGCGGAACGTGTTCGAAATTTTCAGGGGTGGAAGGAGCTGGCTCACGTGGTGAGACGCGCAAGGCGCATGGCTCATAACCGGCCATGCCCAGCGCGTGCGGAGCCGGCCGCCCCGGCGTCCCCGCGCGGTGCGGGCCGGGGTGCGGCCGGGTGCGGGACGGTCCTTGGGATCGCGTGGCGGTGCGACGGGGGCGCATGCCGGTGCGGGCGGCGGGGGCGCGTGGCGCCGGGGAGTACGCGTGTGTGCGGGGAGCCCGACTTTCCATCGCCTTGCGGTCATACGATCGTTCCATCGCCGAATAGCCGCGAGGAGAAGGTGAATTACTCGCCGTCGCACCGGCCAGGGAATGGATGAGTACGCGAACGGGTAGAGGGTCGCCGTCGATCGTGCTGTCACGCCGTGTCCGACCCTGTGTTTCGTGACGGATCGGGCACGATTCCTCCGTGGTGACAGGAAAAGACCAGACCCCGGTCGAACCGGGCGAGAACCCCGAGCCGGAAAACTCGACAACCCCCGCCGCGGCGGGAGGCGTTCCGGTGCAGGGCCGAACCGACCCCGACCCGATTTCCTCGACGCCCGATCATTCGACGGACTTTCCCGCCCAGGCGCAGCCGCCCAGCCCCTTCGCGGTACCGGACGACGGTGCAACGCACCGCCTCCCGCTGTCCCGGGCGGAACGCCATGGACGGGCCGTCGCCGTGATCGGACTGGGGTACGTGGGTCTGCCGACGGCCCTGGCGCTGCGGGCTGCGGGCGTGCGGGTGATCGGGATCGACGTCAGCGCGGACCGGCTGCGGGACATCCGCGCGGGCGCCGTGGACCTGGCGCCGCAGGACCGGGAACGGCTGACGGACGCGCTGCGGGACGCCGCCTTCCTGCTCACCGACGACCCCCGGGCCTCCGCCTGGGCGGACACCGTGATGATCTGCGTCCCCACTCCCGTGGACCGCCACCAGGTGCCGGACCTCGGGATGCTCTCGGCGGCCTGCGCCTCGGCGGTCGCGCACGCGACGCCCGGACAGCTGCTGCTGCTGACCTCCACCAGCTACGTGGGGACGACCCGGGATCTGCTGCTCCTGCCGCTCGCGGCCCGGGGGATGAAGGTGGAGACCGATGTCTTCGTGGCCTTCACCCCGGAGCGGATCGACCCGGGGAGCGTCGGCCGCAGCCAGGACCTCACTCCGCGAGTGGTCGGCGGCGCGGGGCGTCGGAGCACCGCCTCCGCCGCCTCGGTGCTTTCCCGTGTCTGCCTCTCGGTGCACACGGTCGGAAGCCCGGAAGCCGCCGAGATGACCAAACTCTGGGAGAACACGTTCCGGGCCGTCAATATCGCGCTGGCGAACGAATTGGCCGACAGTTGTGCCGTATTCGGACTGGAACCCCGAGCGGTGATCGACGCGGCGGCCACCAAGCCGTACGGCTTCATGCCCTTCTATCCGGGCCCCGGGGTCGGCGGTCACTGCATTCCGTGCGATCCGCATTACCTGCTCTGGCAGTTGAGGGCCGAACGTATTCCCTCGCCGGTCGTCGACGCCGCGATGCGGGCCATCGCGGAACGCCCCGGACGCATGGCGGGGCTGATCACGGCAAAGCTCGCCGCGCGGGGAATTCCGGTTGCCGGAGCGCGTGTCCTGCTGGTCGGGATCGCGTACAAGCGGGGCGTGGCGGACGTCCGCGAGAGTCCCGCGCTGGAGATCATGGGGCTGCTGGCGGACTGGGGGGCGACGGTCGCCTTCACGGACCCGCTGGTGCCGAGCGCCGAACTGCACGGTGAGACGCTGGCCGGTGTCGCCGACCCGTGGGGGCAGCGGTGGGACCTGGTCGTGCTGCACACCGTGCACCCCGGCACGGATCTGAGCCGGCTGGGCCCCGAACACACGGTGCTCGACATCTCCCAGGACCGCAGGGGGCCCGGCTCGGCCGGGACGTACCGGTCGGCGGGGACACACGGGGTGGGCGCGCACGGGTCTGGTGCGCACGGGACCGGTGCGCACGGGCCTGGTGCGCACGGGACCGGTGCGCACGGGCCTGGTGCGCACGGGCCGGTCGGGGCCCC
>NZ_JBSFVR010000379.1:0-7220 GCF_053592415.1 Streptomyces sp. NPDC002690
AGCCGCCCCTCATCCCGCGTGTCCAAGGTGTGCGCCGACGACGGATATCAGAACAGCGGCCGGCCGTCGGACCGCCTGTCCGTCCCGCCCCGACACCGTCCGTGCGGAACGCGACAGGCGGACAGGCCGCCAACGGACAGGCGGACGGACAACGCGGGCGGAGAAGCGGGCTGGCCGGCGGCCGGCATGCGAGGGCGAACGGGGTGGCCCGGACCGGCAGGCCGCCTCCGTCAGCCGCCGAGGAGTTCGACGTTTACATCGTCGGGGTAGCCGGTGGTACCGCCGGTGCGTCGGGCGAATTCCTTGACGCCCGCGAGCTGATCGGGGCCGAAGCGGAAGTCGAGGGTGGTGAAGTACTTCTCCAGTACCTCCGCGTCGAAGGCTTCCCAGCGCGCGGCCTGTTCGGCGACCTTGGTGACCTCTTCGAGGGATACGTCCCGCGAGGCCAGGAACGCCTGGTGCACCTTGTCGACGTACTCCGGTTCGGCGGCCAGGTAGTCCTTGCGGGCGGCCCAGACGGCGAAGACGAACGGCAGCCCCGTCCACTCCTTCCACATCTCACCCAGGTCATGGACCTGGAGCCCGAGACGTGGGGCGTCGTGCAGGTTGGCGCGCAGCGCGGCGTCGCCGATCAGCACGGCGGCGTCCGCCTCCTGCATCATCGCGGCGAGGTCGGGCGGGCAGGTGTAGTAGTCGGGCTGCACCCCGTAGCGCTCGGCGAGCAGCAGCTGGGCCAGCCGGACGGAGGTACGGGAGGTCGATCCGAGGGCCACCCGCGCGTGGTCGAGCTGCTCCAGGGGCACCTGCGACACGATCACGCACGACATGACGGGGCCGTCGCAGCCGACGGCGATGTCGGGGAACGCGACCAGGTCGTCGGCGTTGCGCAGGAACTCCACCAGGGTGATGGGGCCGATGTCCAGGTCGCCCTTGACCAGCTGCTCACTGAGCTTCTCCGGGGTGTCCTTCGAGAGCTCCAGATCGAGCAGGGTCCCTGTCCGTGCCAGCCCCCAGTAGAGGGGAAGGCAGTTCAGGAACTGGATGTGACCGACGCGGGGCCGGGTGCGGCGATGGCCGCCTTCGACAGGAGAGACGGTTGAATTGTCCACATCGCGAGGCTAGACCTGCGGCCGGACGACAGCACCACCGGGGCGACGCCCGGGAGCGGAGGCGGACCCGTACCTCCACCGGGTCGCCCCCCGGCCCGCCCCGGCCCGCGCGCCACCACTCCCGCCTCTCCCCCGGTGCTGCCCACCTACGGGCCGCCACCCGCGTGGGTGATCCCCACTCCTCTACGTCCCCCCCTACTCCACTCCTCTACGTCACCCCCCTACTCCACTCCTCTGCGCCGCCCCGCACGCTCCCCTCGCACTCCCCCTCACGCCCCTCCCCACCGCCCTTTACGCGCCCCCTCCGCGCACCCTCCGCAGGGGCCGCCCCGAGCCTCCTGCGCACCTGCCTCCCGGCCTGCCGGTCACCTATCGGATCGCCCAATCAAACATTCGAGTGAAGTGATCTTTCCCTCTACCGCTCCCCAGAGGCTGCGTGCTAGGCTCGCCCGCAAGTTGCAGTTTGGTTTCCCTTGCAGTACAGAGCCTGCGGAGCATGTAACCCGCAGGCTTTTGTAGTTTTCAGACTTCTTTGCAGGTTCTGGAGCAGGGCAACCCTTTGGCCCAAGGAGGGCTTTATGGCTACCGGAACCGTCAAGTGGTTCAACGCTGAAAAGGGCTTCGGCTTCATCGCCCAGGACGGCGGCGGCCCGGATGTCTTCGTTCACTACTCCGCGATCAACGCGTCCGGGTTCCGCTCCCTCGAGGAGAACCAGGTCGTGAACTTCGACGTCACTCAGGGTCCGAAGGGCCCGCAGGCTGAGAACGTCACCCCGGCCTAGTTGCCCGGGTCGGTCGATCGCGGCCGGTAAGCAGTACCCAAGGAGCCCCGCCCCTTGCTTCGGCAAGGAACGGGGCTCCTGCCTTTGCCCGCACCGCATTCCGCACACCGCACCGGCCCACTCGCCGCGCCGCATTTCCCGCGCAAGCGGCCCGCACCGCATTTCCGCCCGTACGCCCCCGGTTTCCGCGCCCGCCTTGTCCTTCACACCGTGTGAAGCCGTGCACTCGGAGACATCATGTTCACCATCGGAGATTTCGCCCGGTACGGACGGGTATCACCCCGCATGCTGCGTCACTACGACGCGATCGGGCTGCTGCGCCCGGACCGTACCGACCCGGCCACCGGCTACCGCTTCTACGGCGCCGCCCAACTGGCCCGTCTCAACCGCGTCATCGCCCTCAAGGATCTCGGCTTCACGCTCCAAGAGGTCGGAAGCATCCTCGACGACGAGATCACCGCACAGGAACTGCGCGGGATGTTGCGGCTGAGGCGGACGGAACTGGAGGCGGCGATGGCAGCGGCGGCGGCACGGCTGAACCAGGTGGAGGCGCGGCTCCGGACGATCGAGAGTGAGGGACGCATGGACACCGACGACATCGTCATCAAGCAGGTTCCGGCGGTACGGGTCGCCGAGTTGACCGGTACGGCCGCCGGATTCCGGCCGCAGGACATCACCCCGGTGATCGCCCCGCTGTACGAGCGACTGTTCCCCTTGCTGGCCGGGGCGGGCATCACGCCCATCGGTCCTGGTATCGCCCGCTACGAGAACGCCCGGAACCAGGCCCCCCAGGACCAGAAAACCACGGACAACGAGACCACGGACGAGACCACGGACGAGACCACGGACCAGCACACGGACGAGCACACGGGCGGGGACACGACCGGGAACACCGCGGCCGGCGCGGTCCTCGTGCACGCCGGGGTGACGGTCTCCGCACCGGTCGGTCCGGTCGGCGACACCGGGGTACGAGTGGTGGAACTGCCCGCGTTCGAGGCGGCCACCATCGTGCACCGGGGCTCGATGGACTCCGTCCTCTCCACGGAGCAGGTCCTCGCCCGCTGGCTGGACACCAGCGGTCACCGGTCGGCCGGATACGCCCGTGAGGTCTATCTGGAGTGTCCCGAGGACCACGAGAGGTGGGTGACGGAGCTGCAGGAGCCGATCGTCGGGATCTGATCCCTCCCCGGGCAGGAAGGCGCCCCCGGTCGGGCCCGCACGACGCGTGTCCGCACCGGGGCCGCCTCCCCCGGAAAGCAGCCCGGGACGCACCCCCGAACCCACTCCGGGGACACCGCCAACGCCCGCCCCGCAGGGCAAGGTTCCGGGATCGATGTCTAGGCCTTGTGCAGAGCGTCACGCAGTGCTGACGGGGCAGCCCGCGACAAGGCAGACTGTCGACAGCGGTATCCACGGTACGGAACGGTACGGATGCGCCCCCACGTCACAGCCGGGCGCTCCCCCGCGTCCCGCCCCGGTGCCCGCGACCACAGCACGACCAGGCGGGTTGAAAGCAGGACAGGGGGCATCAATGGACCGCGACAACGGGCCACGCGTGCGCGTTCCGGAACAGCGCGCAGCGCAGGGGCCGGAGTCCGGAGCCGAGCCGCATCCCACACAGCACCGAGTGCAGCACCAGGAACAGGTCCAGGAACCGGGACAGGTCCAAAGCCAGGTCCAAAGCCAGGTCCAGGGCCAGGCCCTGGCCGAACCCCAAGACCCCCGACCCCAGTTGCATTTCTCCGTCCTCGGCCCCGTCCGCGTCCGCCTCGGCAACGATCCGCTGACCTCCGGCTCCCCCCAGCAGCGGGCCCTGTTGGCGGCGCTCCTCCTCCGGGACGGACGTACCGCGACCGCCGCGGAGTTGATCGACGCCATCTGGGGCGAGGAGTCGCCGCCACGGGCGCTGGCGGCGATCCGTACGTACGCCTCCCGGCTCCGCAAGGCGCTCGGGCAGGACGTGCTGGTCAGCGAGTCGGGCGGGTACGCGATCCGGCTCCGCGAGGGGTCCCTCGACGTGCGCCTCGCCCAGGAGTCGGTGAGCGCGGCGGAGAAGGCCCGGGCGTCGGGCGACCGTGCGCGGGCCCGGGACCTGATAGCCGAGGCCCTCGCGTTCTGGGACGGCGAGACGCTGGCTTCGGTGCCCGGGCCGTACGCGGAGAATCAGCGCACCCGGCTGGAGGAGTGGCGCCGCCAGCTGACGGAGACACGGCTCGACCTGGATCTGGATCTGGGCCACCACGCGGAGGCGGTCTCCGAGTTGACCGCGCTCACGGCCTCGCAGCCCCTGCGGGAGCGGCTGCGGGAGTTGCTGATGCTGGCGCTGTACCGCAGTGGCCGGCAGTCCGAGGCGCTCGCGGTGTACGCGGACACGCGGCGGCTCCTCGCGGAGGAGTTGGGGGTCGATCCGTGTCCCGAACTCTCCCAGCTCCAGCAGCGCATCCTGCGGGCCGACGAAGAGCTGGCCCGTCCGGCCGACGACGTCGCGCCCGGGCCGCCGGTCGCCGTGCGGCCGGCCCAGCTCCCGGCCACGGTCCCGGACTTCACCGGCCGCGGCGCGTTCGTGCGCGAGCTCGGTGACCGGCTGGCGACGGCCGAGGGTTCGGTGATGGCGGTGTCGGCGCTCGCGGGCATCGGGGGCGTGGGCAAGACCACGCTCGCGGTGCATGTCGCCCACCGGTCCCGGAGCCACTTCCCGGACGGGCAGTTGTACGTGGACCTCCAGGGTGCGGGGGCCCGGGTCGCTGAGCCCGAGACGGTGCTGGGTGCGTTCCTGCGCGCCCTGGGCACCCCGGAGTCGGCGATTCCGGATTCGCTGGACGAGCGGGCCGCGCTGTACCGGTCGACCCTCGACGGCCGCCGTGTCCTGGTGCTGCTGGACAACGCCCACGACGCGGCGCAGGTACGGCCGTTGCTTCCGGGCACTCCCGGGTGCGCCGCTCTGGTGACGAGCCGGGTGCGGATGATCGACCTGGCCGGTGCGCATCTGGTGGACCTGGACGTGATGTCCCCCGCCGAGTCCTTGCAGCTCTTCACCAGGATCGTCGGTGAGGAGCGGGTGAGCGCCGAGCGGGACTCGGCCCTGGACGTGGTGGCGGCCTGCGGATTCCTGCCACTGGCGATCCGTATCGCCGCCTCGCGGTTGGCCTCGCGCCGCACGTGGACGGTGGCGGTACTGGCGGCCAAGCTCGCCGACGAGCGGAGCCGGCTGGACGAGTTGCGCGCGGGCGACCTCGCGGTGAAGGCGACGTTCGAGCTGGGATACGGGCAGTTGGAGCCCGCCCAGGCCCGCGCGTTCCGCCTCCTCGGTCTGGCGGACGGCCCGGACGTGTCCCTGGCCGCCGCCGCCGCGCTCCTCGATCTGGAGCCGCACGTGGCCGAGGACATCCTGGAGTCGCTGGTCGACACCTCCCTGGTGGAGTCGGCGGCGCCGGGGCGTTACCGCTACCACGATCTCGTCCGGCTCTACGCACGCGCGTGCGCCGAGCGCGACGAGCATCCTCCCCAGGAGCGGGAGCGCGCGCTGTCCCGGCTGACGGACTTCTACCTCGCGACGGCTGCCGGTGTGTACGCGCTGGAGCGGCCGGGCGACCGGCTGGTGGACCATCTGGAGCCCACCGAGCGGACCGGGTTGGCCTTCTCGGACCGCCACGCGGCACGGGACTGGCTGTACACGGAGGCGGCCACGATCCTCGCCTGCGCGCGCCAGTCCGCCGGGCCCGCCACTCTGCGGCGGGCGGTGGACCTGTTGTGGGCGGCGCTGGACCTCGGCGAGTCGGGTGCCAACGCGAAGGAGTACGAGACGACCGCGCTGGCCCTGTTGGGTGCGGCCTCGGCCTGCGGCGACCGCCGTGCGGAGGTACGGGCCCTGGTCACCCTCGCCGACGTGCACCACGCCTCGGGCCGGTTCGACCAGGCCGAGCAGGAGGCGGCGCGGATCATGGCGCTCGTCGACCCGGCGCTCGACCCGCTGCCGGGCTGCTGGGCCTCGAACGCGCTCGGGATCATGGCGCTCTACCAGAACCGTCACGACGACGGCGAGACGTACTTCTCCCAGGCCATCGAGGCGTTCCGGCTGATCGGGGACCGGCCGGGCGAGGCGAGCGCCCTGTGCAACCTGTCCCGGATCCACCTGGCGACCGGCCGTATCGGCAGCGCGGTGGAGCTGGCGCAGCAGGGCACGGACATCTACGACGGCATGGGTCACGCGCTCCGCAGCGCCAACGGCCGGTACGCGCTGGGCATGGCACTCACGCGGCGCGAGTCGTTCACCGAGGCGACGGACCGGTTGCAGGAGGCCCTGGTGGCCTTCCGCGAGAGCCGGCAGCGGCTGTGGGTGGGCATGACCCTGTTCCGTCTCGCGGAGGTCGATCTCGCGGCCGGGCGGGCGGTGGAGTCCGCCGCCGGGGCCGAGCAGTCGCTGACCGCGTTGCGCGGGATCGGGGGCGACTGGCGGAAGGCCAATGTCCTCACCGTCCTCGGTCAGGCCCTGGTCCGGATCGGCCAGTTCGGCCGGGCGCAGGTCTGCTGGCACGAGGCGCTCGGCATCTACGACGGTTCGGGCTCCCCCGAGGCCGTGGAGGTACGCGCCCTGCTGGCCCGGTTCGCGTCCGTGATGCCCGCGTAACGCCCTGTCAGCGGTCGTTCATCATTCGTTTATCGCCGACCGGCACTCTCTAACCAGTCGATCCGTCGCGTCGGGGGGCAGACGGGGCGACCTGTGGGTCGTGGCACCAGGGTCTTCCGGGCTGGGTCGGTGAAGCCGGCACGGAACTCGATACAGGCCCTAAAGTGAGCGGCTCTTGCGAGGCCCGTCCGGCAGTTCGGGGGATCAGCCGGACGGGCCTCGCCCACCCGATACGAAGACTCGCAGGGAGCGGAACATGGCGGACGCCCAGAAGGACACCAAGCTCACGACGCAGGACATGCACGCCACCGGCACCGAGGTCGCCGCCGAGGAGCTGACCACGCTGGACATGCACGCCACGGGCACGGTCACCTCGAAGCTGCTGACCGCGCAGACCACCGGCGGCACGGCGACGACCGAGGACATGCACGCCACGTCGGAGCCCGTCACCTGACAGACTTTTTTCGCTACGGGGGCCCGGGGCTCGGGGGAGCCGCGGGACACGGGGGAACGGCCGCGGTGGCGCGGAGGGGGAGCCACCGCGGCCGTCGTGCGTCCGGAGCCGGCCGGGTGCCGGGTACGGGTACGAGCACGGAGTACCCGTACGGGTAACGGCGGCGCGGAAACCGGAAGGGGGCGGGGGGGCGCGGTGGCGGCGGGCCCGCGGCCGCCGGGGGGAGAGGAAGCCGCGGGACTACCCAG
>NZ_JBSFVR010000380.1:0-7215 GCF_053592415.1 Streptomyces sp. NPDC002690
GTCACGGAGGCACAGCTGCCGCCGCTGAGCCTGAGCCCGGAAGAGGAGGAGGAGCTGCGCCGTCAGGCCGAGGCGTCCGCGAGGGACGGCGGCGAAGGCGGCGGCTCCGGCGACTCGGGCGGCGGCTTCGAGAACGCGGGGGACGACGACTGGGACGGGAACTGGGGAGACGGGGACGACGGGGGCTGGAGCGACGACGACTTCGGCTGACCCGCCGGAGCGGTCCACGGAGGAATGACGGTCACCCGAGAGCCCGGTGACCCGGCCGGCCGGGTCACCGGCGAGGAACAGAGCGGAGAGGAGCCGCCGATGGCGCGCTTCTGTGTGTGCCTGGCCCCCACGACGGACCGGGCCCGCGCCCATGTCCGGGCGATGGGCGCCATACGTGACGGCGTGCCCGAGGCCGCCGTCCCGGGAGCGGACGCGGCGTTGCTGCACGGTGAACCCGGCCCCGCCGAGGGTCCGTTCACCGCGTGCGGCCTCACCGCCACCGGTGAGGTCACCCTCCACAACGGGCCGGTGCTGCGGGACGCGCTAGCCGCGAACGGCACTCCCGCGCCCGCGCGACTCACCGACGCCGAACTGCTGCTGCGCTGCTGGGCTTCGCTCGGCGCGAAGGGGGTCGCGCTCGCCGAGGGCATGTTCGTACTGGCGGTGCTCGACGGCACGGACCTGGTGCTGATACGCGACCACGTGGGCGCCCGTACCGTCTTCTACGCCCGAGCGGACGGTGCGTGGGCCGCCACCACCTCGCTGCGTGCGCTGCGCCGCTGGCCGGCGCTGGGCACGTCCCTCAATCTGGCCGCGGTCCGCTCGTTCCTGACGTTCGCCTACCTTCCCGGCGACGAGACGCTGCTGACGGGCGTACGGGAGGTGCTCCCGGGCCGGATACTGCGGCTGTCGCCGGACGGCTCGGCGACCGAGACCGTCCACTGGGAGCCGGTGGAACGGTTCGACGGGACGCCCCCCGACGACCCGAACGACCACGTCCTCGGGCTGCGCGCCCTGCTGGAGGACGCGGTGTCCTGCCGGCTGCCCGAGGCCGAGCCGGTGGCGGTGCTGCTGTCCGGAGGCATCGACAGTTCGCTCGTCACGGCCCTGTCGTCGAAACTGCACAGCCACCCGGTCCGTACGTACTCCATCAGCTTCGGCGACGAACTCCCCAACGAGCTGGGTTACTCGGGCCTCGTCGCCGCGCACTGCGGAACCCGCCACCGGGTGCTGAACGTGTCCGGTACGACGGTCGCGGCGCGGCTCGCGGAGGCGGCGACGCTGCTGGACAGTCCGGTGGGCGACCCGCTGACCGTGCCCAATCTGCTGCTGGCGGAAGCGGTGGCCGACGAGGGGGCGTCGGTGGTGCTCAACGGCGAGGGCGGCGACCCCGTCTTCGGCGGGCCGAAGAACCTCCCGATGCTGGTGCAGGAGATGCACCGGGAACCCGGTGCGCCGTGGGACGAGGACCGGGCGACCGCCTATCTGCGCTCGTACCGCAAGTGCTGGACGGACCTTCCGGTGCTGCTGACCCCGCAGGCGCGGGAAGCGCTGGCCGACGCGCCCCGCCCGCAGCGCTTCGTCGAGCCGTACCTGGTGCCCGGCCCGGACAGCCCGTACCGCATGGAGAGCCTGCTCAACCAGCTGCTCCACTGCAATCTGCGGACGAAGGGCGCCCACCACATCCTCACCAAGGTCGAGCGGCTGACCTCGTCCCAGGGCATCGAGGGACGTGCTCCGCTGTTCGACCGACGGGTCGTCGATCACGCCTTCGCCACTCCCCCGGCGTACAAGCTCCGGGGCACGGTGGAGAAGTGGATTCTCAAGGAGGCGGTGCGCGATCTTCTGCCCGGTACCGTGGTGGACCGCCCCAAGAGCGGGATGAGGGTGCCGGTACAGCAGTGGCTGACCGGGCCGTTGCGGGACCTCGGCAACGATCTGCTGCTGGGGCGTGGGACGCGGGAACGCGGCCTGTTCCGCCAGGACACCATCGCCACCTGGCTGAAGGGCAGGGGCACTCTGCTGCCGCGTCAGGGCGGCAAGCTCTGGCTCGTCCTCACGCTGGAGCTCTGGCTCCGTTCGTACGACCTCTGACGGACGGCGGTCCGGACTCCGGGCACCGTACGGCACTCCCTCGAACTGCCGGAGGAACCACCGATGAAGACCACCCTCACCGATCCCCGGACCGGCCGCGCACGCGGTACGGCTCCCGTCTCGCGGGAGCCGGAGGTCGCCGGGGCGGTGTCGGCCGCCCGGGCCGCGCTGCCCGGCTGGAGCGCCCTCACCCCCCGGGAGCGGGCCGAACGCCTGGGCAGGCTGGCCGCGTCGGTCGAGGCGCACGCGGCGGAGTACTCCGCGTGCGAGCGTGCCGGGACCGGCAAGCCGGAGTCGGCCCTCAGCCGGTCGTCGTGCCGCCGCCGATCCGGGTCCGCAGGTCCGCCCAGCGCACGCCGACCCCCGCGAGGGTCACCTCGCGGCGTTCGTCGTCGGTGTCGCCGGTGGCGCGGTCGATGACCACGTGGAGCCGGTCGTCGGAGAGCTCCTCGACCTTGCCGTCGCCCCACTCCACGACCACCACCGAGTCGGGCAGTGACACGTCGAGGTCCAGGTCCTCCATCTCGTCGAGCCCGCCGCCGAGGCGGTAGGCGTCGACGTGGACCAGGGCGGGGCCGTCGCCCAGCGGCGGGTGGACCCGGGCGATCACGAAGGTGGGGGACGTGACGGCGCCCCGCACCCCGAGCCCCTCGCCGAGACCCCGGGTCAGGGTCGTCTTTCCGGCGCCGAGTTCGCCGGTGAGCATCACCAGGTCGCCGGGGGCCAGCAGCCCGGCCAGCTCCCGGCCGAGCTCGGTCATCTGCTCGGGTGACTCGACGGCGATGCGTACGGTGACGGCGTCCGGGGCCGCCGCGATCTCGGCGGCCGGGCCGTTGTGCGGTGCTTCCATGTCAGACCACGTTAGTCGGAGCCGGTACGGCTCCGATCCGCACCAGCAGGTCCGCGAGCCGGTCGGTCACCGTCTCGGGGTGTTCCAGCATCACCAGGTGGCCCGCGTCCGGCACGATGACCAGCTCCGCCTCGGGCAGCACGTCGGCGATGGCCTCGCTGTGCGAGCTGGGCGTGACCAGGTCCTTGTCGCCCGCCAGGATCAGCACCGGCATGTCCCGGAACACCGGCAGGGCCGCGCTCTTGTCGTGCTCCGTGAACGCCGGATAGAACTCGGCGACCACGTCGATCGGGGTTGCCTCGATGAGCCGCTCGGCGAACCGGGCGACCGCCGGGTCCACGTCCCGGGAGCCGAAGGAGTAGCGCTTGATCAGACTCGCGAAGAGGTCGGCGGTGGCCCGGCGCCCCCGTTCCACCAGCTCCGTCTGCGTACCGAGCGCCTTCAGCACCCCGGGGAGCACCCGGCGCACCGCGTTGACGCCCGCGACCGGCAGCCCGAAGTTGACCTCGCCGAGCCGGCCGCTGGAGGTGCCGACGAACGCGGCTGCGGCGACCCGGTCGCGGATCAGGGCCGGGTACTGGTCGGCCAGCGCCATCATCGTCATGCCGCCCATGGAGTGCCCGACCAGCACCAGGCGCCCCTCGGGGGCCGCCGCGTCGATGACCGCCTTCAGGTCCCGGCCCAGCTGGTCGATGGTGACCGGGACCCCGTCCGCCTGGGACCGGCCGCGCGCCGACCGGCCGTGGCTGCGCTGGTCCCAGTGGACGGTACGGACCAGGCCGCGCAGCGCCGCCCGCTGGAAGTGCCAGGAGTCCTGGGCGAGGCAGTAGCCGTGGCTGAAGACGACGGTGACGGGTCCGGGGGACTTGCGGCCGAAGAGGCGGCGCTTGCGCGGACCGGTGCCGCCGCCGCTCCCGGTGGCCGCCGGCTCGGCCTCGTCGATCTCGTAGTACAGCGCCGTGCCGTCGTCGGCGACCGCCTGACCGGGGGTGCCGCGCAGCGCCCCGTACGGCCCGGAGGCGTCCAGCGCGAGGCGCGCCCTCTTCCGCATGCCCCGGCCGACCGTGAGCCGTTCGACGGCGACCCCGGCCGCCGCACCCGCGGCGAGCACCCCTATGGCGGCCCCGGCGACCGAGGCTCTGCGCCATCCGCCGGCCGCGGCGGTCGCCGCCGCCACGACCTCTCCCGCGGCCCCCGCGCTGCTGTCGCTCACCGTGCCCGCTCCTCGTCCGTGGTCGTGGTCCGTGCTGGTCGGTGGTCACCCGCCGACGGTGGTCACCCGCCGACGTGTACCCGGGGCACCCGCGTACCGATCCTGGTGACGATCTCGTACGCGATGGTGTCCGCCGCCACCGCCCAGTCCTCGGCGGTCGGCTCGCCCCGGTCGCCCGGGCCGAACAGCACCGCGTCGGCCCCGGGCTCGGTCAGGTCGCCCTCCAGGTCCACGACGAACTGGTCCATCGCGACCCGCCCGGCGACGGTCCGTACCCGGCCCGCGACCAGCACCGGACCGCGCCCGGAGGCGTGGCGCGGGATGCCGTCGGCGTAGCCGAGCGGCACCAGGGCGAGGGTGGTCTCGGCCGGGGTCGTGTAGTGGTGGCCGTAGCTGATGCCGTGTCCGGCGGGAACCTGCTTGACCAGGGCGACGGAGGCGGAGAGCGTCATCACCGGGCGCAGCCCGAAGTCGGCGGGGGTGCCGAGCTCGGGGCTGGGCGAGATGCCGTACATGGCGATCCCGGTGCGCACCAGGTCGAAGTGGGACTCCGGCACGGTCAGGGTGGCCGGGGAGTTGGCGATGTGCCGGACCTCGGGCTCCACGCCGGCCTTCTCGGCGTACGCCACCATGTCGCGGAAGACCGAGAGCTGGGCGGCGATCGAGGGGTGGCCGGGTTCGTCGGCGCAGGCGAAGTGGGACCAGAGGCCGGTGACGCGGACGGCCCCGCTCGCCTCGGCGGTACGGGCCTCGGCGACCAGTTCGGGCCAGTCGGCGGGCTGGCAGCCGTTGCGGCCGAGCCCGGTGTCGGCCTTGAGGTGGATACGGGCCGTCCGGCCCGCCTCCCCCGCTGCGGCGACGACCTCGCGCAACGCCCACAGCCCGCTGACGGAGACGTCGACGTCCGCCTCGATCGCCTCGCGCCAGGGGCCGCCCGGGGTCCACAGCCAGCACATGATCCGGGAGTCGAGACCGGCAGCGCGCAGCGCGAGGGCCTCCTGCGGGGTGGCGGTGCCGAGCCAGGTCGCCCCGGCTTCGAGCGCGGCCCGCGCGCAGGGCACGGCGCCATGGCCGTAGGCGTCGGACTTCACCACGGCCATGAGTTGGGCCCCGCCCGCCCGCGCGCGCAGCTCGCGCACGTTGGCGCGGAGTGCGGCGAGGTCGATCTCGGCCCGGGCTCTCAAGGACGCTTTCTCGTTCATCGCGGCCCAGTGTCTCAGGTCGGCCGCCGGGAACCCGGTGCACGGGGCCCTTCCGCGCCGTGTGCTCAGGCGCCGCCGGGGCGCTGGGCCCGCGCGTGCTCCAGGTACTCGACGAGGACGGGCACATGGCTGGCGTCGATGTCCTTGACGGAGGTCACCAGCGTCACCGGGGTGTCCTCCTCCAGCAGGCCCAGCAGGAGGGCGACCGACTCGGTGTGCGCGGGGTCGTCGAGTTCGGCGCGGTAGCGGTCCACGAAGGCGTCGTACCGGGCGCCGGAGCGGTCCTGGTGGTACCAGCCGCGCAGTTCGTTCGAGGGGGTGATGTCCTTCAGCCACCGGTCGACGGCGGCCCGCTCCTTGGAGACCCCGCGCGGCCAGAGCCGGTCGACGAGCACCCGGATGCCGTCCGCGCGCGGCTCGGGCGGGTCGTAGACCCTGCGGACCCGTACCTCGCTCTTTCCCATGGCTGCCGCCTCCCGGTCGGTGTCCGTCGCCGCTTCCAGGGTGGCCCGGACCGGCGGCCCGCGCATGCCCCGCGCTCGCGGTCGCGCCGGTCTCAGCCCCTGTGTCAGCCCCTGCGTACGTCCCGCCAGGCCGCCGGGATGCCCTCGGCGATGTCCTGCGCGGAGACGGGCGCCCCGTCCGCGCCGTGCCGTCCGGCGAGTCCGTGCAGGTGGGCGCCGACCGAGGCGGCGTCGCGCGGGGCGAGGCCGGCCGCGAGCAGCGAGCCGATCAGCCCGGAGAGCACGTCGCCGCTGCCTGCCGTGGCGAGCCACGCGGTGCCGGTCGGGTTCACCCGTACGGGAGTGCCCGGGGCCTCCGCGATCAGCGTGGTGGACCCCTTGAGGAGGACCGTGGCGCGGTAGCGGGCGGCGAGTTCACGGACGGCGGCGAGCCGCCCCGCCTCCACCTCCGCGCGCTCCACGCCGAGCAGGGCCGCGGCCTCCCCGGCGTGCGGGGTGAGGACGGTGGCGGCCGAGCGGGAACGCACGGCGTCACCGTCCATCAGCCGCAGCCCGTCCGCGTCGATCAGCACGGGTACGTCCGTGGCGAGCACGTCCTCGACGGCGGCGGTGGCCGCCCGCCCGTCGCCGAGTCCGGGCCCGACCACCCAGGACTGCACCCGGCCCGCCTGCGAGGGCCGCCCCTCGTGGACCAGGGTCTCGGGGAACCGGGCGATCACCGTCTCCCCGCCGGGACCGGCGTACCGCACCGCGCCGGCGCCGCCGCGCAGCGCCCCGGCGACGGCGAGGACGGCCGCGCCCGGGTAGCGCTCCGACCCGGCCACCACGCCGACGACGCCCCGGCCGTACTTGTCGCTCTCCGCGCCGGGCACCGGCAGCAGCGCCGCCACGTCCGCGAACTGGAGCGCCTCCAGGTCGGGGCGCTCCGGCAGTTCCGGGCCGAGGCCGATGTCGACGAGCCGCAGCCCTCCCGCCCGCTCGGCGCCGGGGTCGACGAGCAGGCCGGGCTTGTACGCGCCGAAGGTGACGGTGGCGTCGGCGCGTACCGCCTCGCCGTGCACCTCCCCGCTGTCCGCCTCCACCCCGCTGGGCAGGTCCACCGCGAGGACCGGCGCCCCGTGCCCCTCGGTGACCGCCTTCACCAGGGCGGCGGCCTCCGGGCGCAGCCCGCCCCGGCCGCCGATGCCGGTGATCCCGTCCACCACGAGGTCGACGATCCCGGCCTCCTCGGGGTGGTCCAGCACCCGTCCGCCGGCCGCGCGCAGCGCGGCGAGCCCGGCCGCGTGGGCCTTGTCGGGGGCGGTGAGCAGGTATGGAGGACTACATCGAGACCGACGACGACAACGGCGGGGTCCACCTCAACTCCGGCATCCCCAACCGCGCCTTCTACCTCGCCGCCTC
>NZ_JBSFVR010000381.1:0-7161 GCF_053592415.1 Streptomyces sp. NPDC002690
CGAGCCGGTGACCTTGGCGCCCCTGCTCTGCAGCGCGTCCTTGGCGCCGTCCCTGGTGTGGCCGACGAGGGTGCCCGTGACGACGACGGTGAGCCGCCCGGTGGCCCCCCTTCGCGTTCCCTCTCGTTGCGGTCCGCCCGTCCGGAGGCGGCGGCGGAGGGGGTGGGGTCCTACTGCGCCCGGTCGAAGTCGATCGCGCTGTAGGCGCGCAGCTTCGACAGGCGGTGCGTGGACGAGATGGTGCGGATGGTGCCCGACTTGGACCGCATCACGATGGACTCGGTGGTGGCGGTCTCGGCGCGGTAGCGCACCCCGCGCATCAGCTCGCCGTCGGTGATCCCGGTGGCGACGAAGAACACGTTGTCGCCGCTGACCAGGTCGTCCGTCGACAGCACCCGGTCCAGGTCGTGCCCGGCGTCCAGGGCCTTGCGGCGTTCGGCCTCGTCCTTCGGCCAGAGCTTGCCCTGGATGACGCCGCCCAGGCACTTTATGGCGCAGGCCGAGATGATGCCCTCGGGCGTGCCGCCGATGCCCATGAGCAGGTCGATGCCGGTGCCCTCGCGGGCGGCCATGATCGAGCCGGCCACGTCGCCGTCCGAGATGAACTTGATGCGGGCCCCGGTGTCCCGGATCTCCTTGACGATGCCCTCGTGGCGCGGGCGGTCGAGCACGACGACGGTGACGTCCTCGGGCGTGGAGCGCTTCGCCTTCGCGACCCGCCGGATGTTGACCGCGACGGGCGCGTCGATGTCGACGAAGTCGGCGGCCTCGGGGCCGGTCACCAGCTTGTCCATGTAGAAGACGGCCGAGGGGTCGAACATCGCCCCCCGGTCGGCGGCGGCCAGGACCGCGATGGCGTTGGGCATGCCCTTGGCGTTGAGCGTGGTGCCGTCGATGGGGTCCACGGCGATGTCGACCTCGGCGCCGGTGCCGTCGCCGACCCGTTCGCCGTTGAAGAGCATCGGGGCCTCGTCCTTCTCCCCTTCGCCGATGACGACCACGCCGTTCATGGAGACCGTGGAGACGAGGGTCCGCATGGCCCTCACCGCGGCCCCGTCGGCTCCGATCTTGTCGCCGCGCCCCACCCAGCGGCCGGCGGCCATGGCGGCGGCCTCGGTGACCCGTACCAGTTCGAGGGCGAGGTTGCGGTCGGGGGCCTCGGGTGAGACCTCCAGCTGGGACGGCAGATGGTGCTCGGGCATCGGAGCACACCTTTCTGTACGGCGACGACCGGAAATGAGCGTGCTTCGACTCTATCGGTAGGCCGATAAAATGAGCAGACCACCCCACGGATGAGCGCACAGGGTCGGGTCGGGGTCCCGGACGGTCGCCCGCGGGCCGCATGCCACCATGTATCCGTGGCAAGCAAGCGAGGCAAGCAGACAGTCCGGGACATGTTCCTGTCGTTGGTGTTGATCGTCGCCGCGGCCGGCGTCATCTACGTCTTCGTTCCGCACGACGACAAGGCCGATCCGGTCCAGACCGTCGACTACCACGTCGAGCTCGCGACCGCGCGGCGCGCGGCCCCCTACCCGGTGGCCGCCCCGTCCGGGCTCCCCGAGGGGTGGAAGGCCACCTCCGTCTCGTACGACGGCGCCGAGGGCAGCAGCTGGCACCTCGGCTTCATCGACCCGGACGGCAAGTACGTGGCCGTGGAGCAGTCCACGACTCCGGTGGAGGCGTACGTCCCCGACGTCAGCCAGGACGCCGAGGACACCGGCCGCACCGAGACCGTCGCGGGCCAGGAATGGCAGTACTGGAAGGGTGCGAAGTACGACGCCCTGGTGCTGAACGCCGACGGCTCCACCACCGTGGTCACCGGCTCCGCGCCCAAGGAGCAGCTGGCCGCGATGGCCGCCGCGCTCACCACGTCCTGACGTCGACCGGGCCCGTCGCGGCTCCGGCCGACACGGGAGACCCGAAAAGCCCGGAACGCCTGAAGGTGTTCCGGGCTTTTCCGTGGGTGCGGCCGGTCGGGCCGGACCGGTCAGACGGTGGTGACGACCTCGTCGTACGACAGGCGCGGCAGGCGCGGGAACCAGGCGTCCTCGCCCGGCTTGCCGATGTTGACGACCATGAGCAGCTTGTGGTCGCCGTCGAGGAACTCCTTCTCGATGCCCGCGGCGTCGAAGCCGGTCATCGGGCCCGCGGCCAGACCGGCGGCACGCACGCCGACGATGAAGTAGGCGGCCTGGAGCGCGGCGTTCAGCGCGGCGGACTGCTCGCGGACCGGGCGCTCGGAGAAGAACGCGTCCTTGGCCTGCGGGAAGTGCGGCATGAGCGCCGGGAGCTCCTCGTGGAACTCGTTGTCGGCGGCGAGGATCGCGACCAGCGGCGCGGCGAGGGTCTTCGGGCGGTTGCCCTCGGCCATGTGCTCGACGAGGCGGGCGCGGCCCTCCTCGGAGCGGACCAGGATGACACGCAGCGGCGACTGGTTGAAGGCGGTGGGGCCGTACTTGACCAGCTCGTAGATCGCCTGGACCTGCTCGTCGGTCACCGGCTCGTCGGAGAAGGTGTTGGCGGTGCGGGCCTCGGTGAAGAGGAGGGCCTGCGCGGCGGGGTCAAGGGCGAGGGACATGGACGAGCCACCTTCGGTGCGTACGGGATCGAGCGACGCGGTCACCGTAACCGAGAGGTAGATTAACTTTCAACTAATCGCGGGCCGGGGTGAGGCACGCCACACCGCCGACCGTGAACCCCGGGGCCGGGCGAATCCGTTCACGCCCGGGCCCTCTCGCCCCGGCGGAGGGGAACCCACTCCTGCCGCCGCGCACGCCTACTCGCCCGGCGACGTGTCCTCGCGCTCGTCCGGACCGGCCAGGGCCGCGTCGAGGCGGGCGCGGGCGCCCTCCAGCCAGCGGCGGCACACCTTCGCCAGCTCCTCGCCGCGCTCCCAGAGCGCCAGCGAATCCTCCAGCGTGGTGCCGCCCGCCTCCAGTCGGCGCACGACCTCGATCAGCTCGTCGCGCGCCTGCTCGTAACCGAGCGTGCCGGTCGCACCGGCGGTGGTCGTCCCGTCGTCCGTCATGCCGCCCACTCTATGTGCGCGCACCGACAGCGGTCCCGGTCCGGAACCCGGAGGCGTCCACGCGGTGGCTGGGCCGTGTTGTGAAAGTCCCGCCTGTCGCCCTCCGGGCGGACGGCGCTACCTCCACAACACGGCCCAGGGCCCGCTCACCCCTCCACCCGTACCGAGAACTCGCCCTCCGACACCC
The DNA here is from genome assembly GCF_053592415.1 of Streptomyces sp. NPDC002690. Classification (NCBI taxonomy): domain Bacteria; kingdom Bacillati; phylum Actinomycetota; class Actinomycetes; order Kitasatosporales; family Streptomycetaceae; genus Streptomyces; species Streptomyces sp. NPDC002690. Next base: position 3,216 of record NZ_JBSFVR010000381.1, read on the forward strand.
GCGCCCGCAGCACCTCGCCGGGGGCGCCGGCCTCCTCCGGGGCACGCACCACATGGCCGTCCGCCCGCTGGAGCACCGCGTAACCGCGCTCCAGGGTGGCCGCCGGGGAGAGCGAGACCACCCGGGCCAGGGTGTGCGCGATCTCCGAGTCGGCCCGGTCCAGCAGATGCCCCAGCACCCGCCGGCTGCGCCCCGTCAGCGCCTCCACCTCGGCGGCCCGCTCGTCCACCAGCCGCTGCGGGCGCTCCATCGCCGGACGGCCGAGCGCGTGCGCGAGCCCCCGCTCCTCACGCTCCAGCAGCCCCCGTACGGTCCGCAGTGCCCGGTCGCGCAGCTGCTGGACGCGGTCCAGCTCCTCGCCCACGTCCGGTACGACCTTCTTCGCCGCGTCCGTCGGCGTGGACGCGCGCAGGTCGGCGACCAGGTCCAGCAGCGGGGAGTCCGGCTCGTGCCCGATCGCCGACACCACCGGTGTACGGCAGGCGGCGACGGCGCGGATCAGTGCCTCGTCGGAGAACGGCAGCAGGTCCTCCACGCTGCCGCCGCCCCGCGCGACGACGATCACGTCCACCTCGGGCATGCCGTCCAGCTCCTGGACCGCCTCGACCACCTGGTTGACCGCGTGGACGCCCTGTACGGCGGTGTTGCGCACCTCGAACCGCACGGCGGGCCAGCGGCGGCGCGCGTTTTCCAGGACGTCGCGCTCGGCGGCCGACGCCCGCCCGCAGACCAGCCCGATCAACTGCGGCAGGAACGGCAGCGGCCTCTTCCGGTCCAGCGCGAAGAGCCCTTCCGAGGCGAGCGACTTCTTCAGCTGCTCCAGCCGGACCAGCAGCTCACCGATGCCGACCGGACGTATCTCCGTCGCCCGCAGCGAGAGCTGCCCGCGCGGCGCGTACCACTCCGGCTTCGCGAGGACCACGACCCGCGCGCCCTCCGTCACCACGTCCGCGATCCGGTCGAAGACCTGCCGGAAACAGGTCACGCTCACCGAGACGTCGTGGGCCGGGTCGCGCAGCGTCAGGAAGACGACGCCCGCACCGGGCCGCCGCGAGAGCTGCGTGATCTGCCCCTCGACCCAGATCGCGCCGAGCCGGTCGATCCAGCCGCCGATGAGCCGGGACACCTCACCGACGGGCAGCGGGGCTTCCGCGGACGTGTTGAGAGCCATACGGGCGAGCGTAACCGCCACCGCGGACAGCGGGCCCGTTCACGCACCGGGCCGGGCGGCCCGTACCGGTCCCGTGCCGAGCCCGTTCACGCACCGGGCCGGGGTATCCGTACCGGCCCCGCACCGGGCCCGTTCAGGCACCGGGCCGGGTGCCCCCACCGCGACCCATGGATTCCTCGTCCTCGCCGGTACGACGGCCACCCTGCACCGCCACCACCACGAGCCCCACGGCGAGCCAGCAGGCACCCACCACCTGCGCGCTCGTCGTCGCCTCCACGATCACCGCGACCAGCGCCGCGGCCCCCAACACCGGCACCACCAGATGGCGCCACCAGTTCGGCTCGCCCTCCATCCGGCGGACCACGAACCAGCCGACCACCGACGCGTGCAGCAGCACGAACGCGGTGAGCGCGCCGATGTTCACCACCGACACCAGGTGGTCGAGCCCGTCGTCGCGACGGGCCGCCCACACCGCCGCCACCAGGGTGACGACCGCCGCGCAGAGCACCGCCACCCTCGGCACCCCCGACTTCGCGTCGACCCGCGCCAGGAACGACGGCAGCCGCCGCTCCCGCGCCATCGCGAAGACCAGCCGCCCGGCCGCCGCCTGCCCCGCCAGCGCCGCGAACGCCGCCCCGACCGCCTTGCTCGCCGCGACCAGGTCGTGCAGCCAGGTCCCGACCGAGGCGTCCACCGCGTCGTAGAACGCCGACCCCTGCGCCGCCGGATCGGCCGCCAGCTCCGCCGAGGAGACCGGCTCCAGCAGCGCCGCCAGATACGACTGCACCACGAAGAGCAGCCCCGCCATCACCAGGCAGAACAGCACCGCCCGCGCGACCTTCGCGGACCCGCCCGTCACCTCCTCCGCGAACGAGGCGATGGCGTCGAAGCCCAGGTAGGAGAGGACGGCCACCGACACCGCCCCGATCACCGCCGTCGTCGAGAACCCCGAGTCGCCGGTCAGCGGCGACAGCCAGCCGCGCTGCGCACCGTCCCGCGCCAGCACCACCACCGCCGACACCACGAACACCAGCAGCACCGCGATCTCCAGCGCGAGCACCGCGAAGCCGACCCGCGCGGCGGCCCGCACCCCCCACAGGTTGAGCGCCGTGGTCAGCACCACCGCGATGGCCGTCCAGACCCACCGCGACACCTCCGGGACCAGCGCGTTCATCGCGATCCCGGAGAACAGGTAGGCGACCGCCGGGATCAGCAGATAGTCGAGCATCGCCATCCACCCGGCGATGAACCCGGGAACCTCGCCGAGCCCCTTGCGGGCGTACGTGAACACCGACCCGGCCTTCGGGGCGACCCGCACCATCTGGGCGTAACTGAACGCCGTGAAGGCCATCACCACCGTCGCCACCACGTACACGAGCGCGACCGCGCCGCCGGACTTCGCGTCCAGCGTGCCGAAGACCCCCACCGGGGCCATCGGGGCGATGAACAGCAGCCCGTAGACCACCAGGTCCCTGAACCCGAGCGTGCGGCGCAGTCCGTGTCGCGCGCTGCTGCCCGTTCCGGTTTCCGGCATCGGCCCTCCATGGTGTCCGGCCCGGCGGACGGGCCCGCCGGCGCGGCCGGGCTCGTACCCCGGTGATCACGGCCCAGTCTCCCGACCCGGCCGAGCCCGCGCCTGTTCGGTACGGCCTTACGATGGGACGCATGACTGCCACCCCTGCCCGCCGTGTCCTGCTCGCCGCTCCCCGTGGCTACTGCGCGGGCGTGGACCGTGCCGTGATCGCCGTCGAGAAGGCCCTGGAGCAGTACGGGGCCCCGGTCTACGTGCGCCACGAGATCGTGCACAACAAGTACGTCGTGCAGACCCTGGAGAAGAAGGGGGCGATCTTCGTGGAAACCACCGCGGAGGTCCCCGAGGGCTCCATCGTGATGTTCTCGGCGCACGGTGTCGCGCCGACCGTCCACGCCGAGGCCGCCGAGCGCCGGCTCGCCACGATCGACGCCACCTGCCCGCTCGTCACCAAGGTCCACAAGGAAGCCGTCCGCTTCGCCAAGGAGGACTACGACATCCTCCTGATCGGCCACGAGGGCCACGAAGAGGTCATCGGCACCAGCGGCGAGGCCCCCGACCACATCACTCTGGTCGACGGCCCCGAGGACGTCGCCAACGTCCGGGTCCGCGACGAGTCGAAGGTCGTCTGGCTCTCCCAGACCACGCTCTCGGTGGACGAGACCATGGAGACGGTCGACGCCCTGAAGAACAAGTTCCCGAACCTGCTCTCCCCGCCCAGCGACGACATCTGCTACGCCACGCAGAACCGCCAGGTCGCCGTGAAGAAGCTGGCCGAGGATGCCGATCTGGTCATCGTCGTCGGCTCCAAGAACTCCTCGAACTCGATCCGCATGGTCGAGGTCGCCCTCGACGCCGGAGCCCCCGCCGCCCACCTCGTCGACTTCGCCTCCGAGATCGACGAGGCATGGCTGGAAGGCGTCACCACGGTCGGCCTCACCTCCGGCGCCTCCGTCCCCGACGTCCTCGTCGACGGCGTGCTGGAGTGGCTCGCCGAGCGCGGTTACGCGGACGTCGAAACGGTCAAGACGGCCGAGGAGTCGATCACCTTCTCGCTGCCCAAGGAACTCCGCCGCGACCTGCGCGCCGAAGCCGCCGCCCTGGCCGCCCAGCAGTAGCTCCGCGACCGCGGTCGGCCGGTGCGCCCGGGGGAGGCGGCGTACGAGGCGGCCCGGTCCACCAGGGTGCTCTTGCCGGCTCCGGGCTCGCCGGTCAGCACCAGCACCTTGGAGCCGGTGCCTTCC
>NZ_JBSFVR010000382.1:0-7157 GCF_053592415.1 Streptomyces sp. NPDC002690
ATAGAGGCGGGCGGGGCGGGCGACGTACGGCGTCCGGGCGCGCTGCGGGTCAGTACTGCTCGGACTGGCCGCCGTCGATCGGGACGACCGTGGCGTTGATGAAGCCGGACTCCTCGGAGAGCAGGAAGGCGACCAGGCTGCCGACCTCTTCGGGCTTGCCGAATCGCCGCATCGGGTTGACGCTGACGAACGCCTCGCCGGCCTTCTCCCACTCGACCGCGTCGAGCTGCTTGAGCGAGGCCTCGACCATCGGGGTCATGATGGCGCCGGGGGCGATCGCCTTGACGGACACGCCGAACCGGCCGTACTCCACACCGGAGTTCCGGGTGAGGCCGACCACGCCGTGCTTGGCCGCCGCGTAACCGGACTGGTTGCCCACGCCCCGGATGCCGCCGACGGAGGCGGTGTTCACGACGGAGCCGGAGCCCTGGTCCTTCATGATCGGGAGCACGTGCTTCAGGCCGAGGAACACCCCGCGGAGGTTGACCTGGACGACCCGGTCGAACTCGTCGGTGCCGAAGTCCTGGGTGAGGTTCTGCTTGCCCTCGATGCCGGCGTTGTTGAAAAAGCCGTCGATACGACCGTAGGCCTCGACCGTCGCGGAGACGTACCGCTGCACATCGGCCTCGGAGCTGACGTCGGCGGTGATCCGCAGGACCTCCGCGCCGGGTACGGCCTTCTCCACCTCGGCCGCCGTGTCCGCGAGGCCCTGCTCGCTGACGTCGACGAGTGCCAGCCGGGCGCCTTCGGAGGCGACCCGCACGGCCGCCGCGCGACCGAGACCGGAGCCGCCGCCGGTGATGAGGACGACCTTGCCGCTGAATCGGTCTTCCATGACTGAACCTCCACACTGAGATCTGAACCGTTGCACTTGATTAGACAGTACGTACAGTCTAGATATTCCTGGCTGCTCCCAGCCCCGCCATCGGAGGTCCCATGCCCGACCGCCCCGCCGTCTCGCGCCCCCGGCGCGGCCCGCACCGCGACCCGGACGCCCACGAGGCGGTCCTGGCGGCCGCGCGGGAGCTGGTGACCGAGCTCGGCTACCAGGGCGTGACGATGGACAAGATCGCTTCGCGGGCCGGGGTGGCGAGGATGACGGTGTACCGCTGGTGGCCGAACAAGGCGGCGGTGATCACCGAGGCGGTCGCTGACCGGCTCGCCCCGGGGCCGGCGCCGGACACGGGCGATCCGCGCCAGGACGCGCTGGAGTGGCTGCGGAGTCTCGTGCGGACGCTGACGCTGCTCGGCGATCCCAGCGTGGTGACCGGAGCACTGACCGAGCGCGGCGAGGCGGGCCGGGCCGACCTGCGGGATCTGCTGCGGGCCCACGCCGAACCGGCGGCCCGACTGCTGCGGAACGGCGTGGCGCGGGGGCGGCTGCCCCGGGACCTGCCGGTGGAGGCGGTCGTGGACGGCTGGATCGGTTACGCGGTGTACCGGACGGTCTTCCTCGGCCAGGGGATCGCCGAGGAGGACCTCCTGGACCTCGTCGGCCTGCTGCCTCCGCCCCCGTCGGCTGCGGACGGCGCGGCGGACGACACGACGGGCTGACGCGGCCGGCCCGGGTCTCCGTTGCCGGATTCGCCCGGATCAGGTGCCCCCGCCCGCCGCGCCGCGGGTGCGTGTGGTCCGTGCGAGTCTGGAGAGACGTACGGGATACGGGCGGAGCCGCTCCCACCCCGGGCGGTTCCGTGCACACGAGACGGAAGGGCACGACATGGCTGACACCTCGCTCGCGGGTCGCCGGGTCCTGGCGATCGTCACCAACTACGGCGTCGAACAGGACGAGCTGGTGGTACCGGTCGAACAGCTGCGGGAGCGCGGCGCCGAGGTGCATGTGGCGGCCGTGTCCCGGGACGAGATCCGTACCCTGGTCGGCGACAAGGACCCGGGCAGAGCCGTACGGCCCGACCTGACGCTGGCGGACGTCGATCCCACCGCGTACGACCTGCTGCTCATCCCCGGCGGGACGCTGAACGCGGACTCCCTGCGGCTGAGGGACGAGGCGCTGTCGATCCTCCGGTCGTTCACCGCGACCGGGCGACCGGTCGCCGCGATCTGCCACGGGCCCTGGGTGCTCGTGGAGGCCGGAGTGGTCGACGGACGGACACTGACCTCCTACGCCTCGGTACGGACGGACATCCAGAACGCCGGCGGCACCTGGGTGGACGAGCCGGTGATCAGCGACAACGCCGGAGACTGGGTCCTGGTCACCTCCCGTACGCCGGACGACCTCGGCCCCTTCGTCCGTGAGGCGACGGCCGCGCTCGTCGCTTCCACCGGCTGAGCACGGCATCCGAGGAGCGACCGATGACGCACGCCGCGATCTTCGACGTCGACGGAACCCTCGTCGACACCAACCACCTGCACGTGACCGCGTGGTGGGAGGCGTTCCGCCAGGCCGGACACCGCGTCGCCATGCACGACATCCACCGGGCGGTGGGCCTGGGCGGCGGCGATCTGATCGCCGGGCTCCTCGGCGAGCAACGCCGTAAGGAGGAGGACGACCGCATCAGCGCCGCGCACACGACGCTGTACGCGACCTACTTCGACCGGCTGCCGGCGTTCGACGGAGCGGCCCGCCTGCTGCGGGAGCTGTCTTGGCGCGGCTGGCACGTGGTGCTCGCGACCTCGGCGACCGGCGCCGAGCTCGGTGCGCTGCGCCGTGCGCTGGACGCCGACGACGTCGTCCGGGCCACCGCCTCCGCCGACGACACCGCCGAGGGCAAGCCCGCCCCCGATCCGGTGGAGCACGCGATGGCGCTGGTCGGCGGTGCGGCGGACACCTCCGTGTTCGTCGGTGACACCGTCTGGGACATGCGGGCCGCCGCACGGGCGGGGGTCACGGCGGTCGGCGTGCTCAGCGGAGGCATCCCGCGCGAGGACCTCGTGGAGTCAGGTGCCGCCGGGGTGTACAGCGATGTCGCGGACCTGCTGAACCGGCTCGGCAGGAGCCCCTTCGCGCTCCCGGACGTCGGCTGAGGTACGGGTCCTGCCCGGTGGACGGCACGCGGACGCCCGCGAGACGCCCTCACTCCCGGTCCGGCAGCATCTCCGAGGTGATCGCCCAGCGCTCGTGGTCGCGCCATGCCCCGTCGATGTGGAGGAACTCCGGCGAGAACCCTTCGAGCCGGAAGCCGGCCCGCCGGACCAGCGCGATCGAACCCACGTTCCCGGGTTGCACATTGGCTTCCAGCCGGTGCAGTCCCAGCGGGCCGAAGGCGTGGCGGAGCACGAGACCGAGGGCTTCGGACATCAGTCCCCGCCCGGCGGCGTGCGCGAAGGCACCGTATCCCAGGGCCCCGCAGCGGAAGGCTCCGCCGACGATGTTGTTGATGTTGACGAAGCCGGCGATCGCACCGCCCGCCGCCCGTTCGCAGACGAGGAAGCCCTCCTTGTCGGGACTCTCCAGCAACCGCCCCGCGTAGGTGGCGTACGCCTCCTCCTCGGTGGGCGGGAAGAGCCAGGGGTGCTGCGAGGAACGGCTCTCCCTCGCGCGCGCCGTGAACTCGGCGGCGTCCTTCGGGGTGAAGCGGCGCAGCGAGGTCAGCGGCCCCTGCGGGAGGTCCGTGCCGGAGTGCGTGGCGGACGGGGCGTGTGCGGGGGCCGCGGACGCGGCGGAAGCCGGGGCATGCGGTACGCCGGGGTCATGATCATCGGAAACGTGCATCGGCCCACGGTAGGACGGTCCTGGCGAAGGCGGAACGTCGCCACCCGGCAACTCCGAATCCGGGCGTGAACCGGCCCGCACCGGCCTGAACCAGCGTGAACCGGCCCGCACCGGCCCCAGGGCGTCACCTGTTCCGCCGCCGCCGGAACACGTACCCTCCGCAGACCAGTCCCGCGAGGAAGACGCCCAGCAGGGCGAGCCAGAGCGGCATGGTGACGGTGGGGATGATGACACGGATGGTCACCTTCCCGGTGTTCACGCAGATGAAGACGATCGCCAGCACCGCGATGACGGCGACGACGATGCGGCCGGGGGTGAGCAGGCCGTTCCTGGCGCTGCCGTCGCTGGACACGTTCTTGGGGCTCATGGGTCCGGCCTTTCCCTCAGGGCTGTCCCGCGCGGGTCGGGCCGAGCACGACCGCCCTCCGGCGACCAGGATGCCCCGGCGGACGCTCGGCGACCGGTGGTGTGCGTCCGTTCGGGTGACGGGGGGGCTCAGCCCGCCGGGACCACCGGCAGCTCCAGCACCGCGGGGTCCCCCGGTGAGCCGGCGACCGTGACGGGCTTGGCCCCCCGGTTGCCGTAGTACGCGGTGTCGCTCCCCGCGATCACCAGGCGGAGCCGGTGGCCGGCGGCGAACCGGTGGACGATGCCCGGCAGCCGTACGGTGAAGGACTGACGCACGTCGGGTACACGCACCGGGGCGACCAGCCGGTGGACGAGCTCGGTGGACCCGTCGGGGGCGAGATCGTACACCTTGACGAAGAGTACGAGCCGGTCGGCGGCGTCCCCGCTGTTCTGGACGCTCTCCGCCTTCGGGGAGGAGACCCGCAGCCGGGCGCGGGGGGCGCCGACGACGTCGAGGCCGGCGGCCAGCGGGGCGGAGGTCCAGTCCAGATGGGTGCCGTCGGTGTCGTACGGGTCGATGTCGGGCAGTCCGGTGAGTCCGGACAACGAGGTCTCCGAATGACTGCTGGGCAGCGGCCAGTTGGTGTACTTACGGGTGCCGGAGACCACGTCCGAACGGCGCTCCGTCAGTCTGCCGTCGCCGGACAGGTACAGGACGTGCGAGGGGGCGGGGAGTGCGTCGGCGGTACCGTAACCGCTGGTCCAGTCACGGTAGTACGCGAAGGCGGGCCCGGTGTCGGTGGCCCGGTGGCGGAGGTAACGGTCGAACCAGGCGAGGATGCGCCGGCCGACGTAGCTGGTCTCCAGGTTGCCCTGGGACAGGTCGAGTTCACCGGGCGTCGCGCCGCCCCCACTGTGCCCCCATGCCTGCCAGATCATCTTGGCGGTGGTGCCGCGCGCCCGGAGGGCGTCGTAGGTGGCGGTGGCCTCGTTCAGGTTGAACAGGGTGTCGGCCTGCCCCTGCACCAGGAGGGTGGGCGCCTCGACCCGGTCGAGGTAGGAGGCCGGGGAGACGCTTCGGGTGTAGGCGAGTACGGCCTCGGACTCCTCGGCCGGGTAGCGGCCCGAGTTGAGGAAGCTGATGGTGTCGCAGGCCCGCGGGGTGAAGTGGAGGCAGTCCAGGGCGCCGAAGCGTGACGGGTCGAGGCTGGGGGCGAGCAGTGGCTGCCCCTCCCCCATCAGGTAGAAGCCGTTGGTCCACTGCCATTTGAAAACGCCCGGGGTGCGGGAGGCGGCGGCGCTGCCGGTGATGTTGTTGGGCGCGAGCGAGTAGCCGAGGTCGTTCCAGGTGATGAGGGGGACGAGCGCGTCGACGCGGTGGTCGACCGCGGCGGTGGCCAGTTGGACGGCCCCGCCGTACGACCCTCCGATCATGCCGACGCGCGGGTCGCCCGCACCGTCGAGCTGGACGAAGTCGGCCTTGGTGCCGTCGTCGGCCGCCCGGGTCCCCGCGAGGAAGTCGACCAGCCCGGAGGCGGCCTTCCCGTCGGCCTCCGGGGCGTCCAGGGTGATCAGGCAGCCGGACCGGCCGAAGCCGAGGCCGGAGTAGACCAGCCCCACGTAGCCGCGGGCGGCGAAGGCCCGGCCGAGGGCGTCGGTGGAGCCGTCCGACTTGCTGCCCGCGAACCCGTTGGTCGCCAGCACCGCAGGTACGGGATGCGCGGGGTCGGCTCCGCGCGGGCGGTAGAGGTCGGCGTCGACCGTGCAGTCGCGCCCGCCCGCCCGCACGGTGAACTTGAGCGGGGTGACGGTGTACGGCTCCTGTACCGCGCGGGCGGGCACGGCGAGGACGAGCGGGGCGGTGAGCGCCGCTCCGGCGAGGGCTGCGAACGACTTCCCGAACCTGGCGACGACAGCTGACACCGAGGACCTCCACACCCGGGGCACCGGGACCAGCGGCCGACGCCCGAACAGAACACCGAAGCGTCGAAACGCGCCGGACTCGCACACCCCGGGCACGCACGGCGCGGCTCGCCGGACATGCCCCCGGCGCGACCAGTTGCACGTCCGGCGCGAGAAACAGCGAGGTCACCGACCCCATGATGACAGATGGTGTTCATGCTGTGACACGGAGTACGCCGGTGTCAACGCTCCGGCCGCGGATTCCCCCGAGTGGGGCGCCGACCGCTCTTCCCGGCGCCCGGTCCCCCTCCGACGTGTACGGCCCACGGCGAGGAGAACGACGCGCCGCCACCGCAAGTGCGTTGTCGTGGTGTGCAGTTCAGCGGTCGACCAATCCTGCGGCCGTCCCGGGCCCGCCGCGCGCACGCCTGCCGGTCGTGCTTTACTCGCGCGATGGATCTTCTGTTGACGGCGGGCGGCCTGCGCAACGAGACGCTGCGGGACGCCCTGCGGGACATGCTGGGAAGGCCGTTCGAAGCGGCGAACGTCGTGTACGTGCCCACGGCGTCGGTCGCCGAGCCCGGGGACCACGGGTGGCTCCTCGCGGACATGATCCGGGTGCAGGGCCTCGGCTGGCGTGAGTTCGACGTCCTGGAACTGAACGGCCTGCCCCGGCGGACGGTGCTCGACCGGCTGCTCCACGCCGACGTCATCCACGTCGGGGGCGGCAATCAGTACCACCTCGCGCGCAGCATCACGGGCAACGGACTGGCCGACGCCTTCCTGGAGGCGCTGGAGAGCCGGGTCTACGTGGGACTCAGCGCCGGATCGATGATCTTCAGCCAGAACCTCACCGCGCACTCCGCCGACGTCATGGGGGACACCACGGATCTCCACGCGCTCGGTGCGACGACCCTGGAACCGCCGTTCGGCCTCTTCGACTGGTACCTGAAGCCCCATCTGGACTCGCCGGACTTCCCCGACCGGGACGACGCCTGGGCCGACCGCGTCGCCGCGCGGGCGGACTTCCCGGTCTACTTCATCGACGACGAAACGGCCGTCCGTGTCAGGGACGGCGAGGTGGACGTGGTCTCCGAAGGCCGGTGGCGGTTTTCGCCATGACCCGGCGCACGACGGGCCGTTCCCCCGGAGCCCCGGCCGGCGCCGTGCTTGACTCACTCGTTCGAGTGAGCGTTTTCTCGCGCGTACCACCGATTGGTCTGTAGTTAAAGTA
>NZ_JBSFVR010000383.1:0-7149 GCF_053592415.1 Streptomyces sp. NPDC002690
GGCGAAGCCGCCCCGTCGGCGGGCCGGGTCGCGGCTCCGGTGGGCCGCGGGGACGCGTCAGGGGGCGCGTGGCCGCCCGGGGCGGCTGTCGCGGGCTCCCCGGCGTCGAAGGGCAGCAGCTGCGAGGGCGACAGGGAGAGGCCGCCCATGAAGGCGAGTCCGAGCACGGCCGCGTAGGAGACGACGGCGAGACCGAGCACGGCTCCGGCCCGGCGCAGCAGCCGGGCCCGGCGCCCCGAGGCGTCGACGAACACGGGCCCCTCGACCGGCTTGTGCCGTGCGGGACCCGCGTGCCTGCGGCGGCGGCCGTGCGGCGTCGGGGTTTTCTGGGAAGCGGTGTCGGCATGCATGAGCGCATGGTGGCGGGCGCCGATGTGCGCTCCGTGGCAGAACCCTGGGCGCGTCCTGTGCGACGGCCCGCAAGCTGTCGGGTCGCTGAGAGTCCGGCCCTGCCACCGACGCCCCGCGGACGCTCGACTCCCTTTGTCCGTACGGCGATCGGCGCGCGCGGTGACCGCACTCGACCGCCGGATGTGAGATGCGCCGGTTCTGGCGGGGGCCGGACCGTGAGAGGTTTGCGAGGAATGCCGCCCCTTTCGTCACCCGGCCCGGGGCACCCAGGGCCGTATCCGGTTCAAGAGAGCAGGTGCCCGTCATGCGTGGAACACCATCCGTGTGCGGCACGTCGAAGCGTGTCACGGCGTCGCTCGCCGGTCTGGCCGCCCTCGTGCTGGCCTGTGCCGGATGCGCCACCGGCACGGTCGCCGACCAGAGCGCCAACGCGCCCGCACCGCCGAGTGGTTCGACGGAAGCCGCCGACGGGCCCGCCTACGCCCCCTACGTCAGTGCCACCACCGCCTCGGACACCGACGGGGCGGGTTCCCCCGACACGTACAACCTCGCCTTCGTCGTCGCCGACGACGGCGGCTGCACTCCGAGCTGGGGCGGCAGCGCGGCGGCCGACGACGCGGCGGTGCTCGCACGGGTCGCCGCGCTCACCACGTCCGGGGCGGACGTGCGGGTCTCCTTCGGCGGTGCCGCCGGTACCGAACTGGCCCGCGCCTGCGGCAGCGCCCAGGAGCTCGCGGACGCGTACGCCGAGGTGCTGGACGCGGTCGGCGCGGACAAGGCGGACTTCGACATCGAGGGGAGCACCCTCACCGACAAGGCGTCCGTGGTGCGCCGCGACCGGGCGATCCGGCTGCTCCAGAAGTCCCGGGACCTGGACGTCACCTACACCCTGCCGGTGATGCCGGACGGCCTGGAAGCCAGCGCTCTGGCGCTGCTGGACGACGCCGTCACCGAGGGCGTCGGTCTCTCGGCGGTCAACGTCATGGCGATGAACTACAGCGAGTCCCACACCGGGGACATGGGGCAGTACGCACAGCGGGCGGCCCGCGCCGCGCACGCCCAGCTGGCGAAAGCGCTGGACCTCGACTCCGCCGAGGCGTGGAAAGCCCTGCACCTCACCGTGATGGCCGGCGTCAACGACGTGGCGGGGGAGACCTTCACCCTGGCCGACGCGTCCGCCCTGCGGACCTTCGCCGGGAAGCGGGGAGTGGGAGCGCTCTCGCTGTGGGCCACTTTCCGTGACCGGGCGTGTGCCGGAGCGGACACGACGGTGGCCGACGACTCCTGCAGCGGCGTCGAGCAGGAGGACGGCGCGTTCGGTGAGGCGCTCGGGGGAGAGTGAGGCGGGCACCCGTTCGTCCCGGAAAGTCCGGGACACGACGTGAGGCGCCGCCCCGCCGGAGCGGGACGGCGCCTCAGGGCCGTATCAGTGTGCTCAGACGGTCTGCGGCTCGGCGGTGGCGGCCTTCGCCAGCTCGGCGAGAACGGCGGTCAGCTGCTGCGCGACCTCTTCGTCGTCGGCCGGGTGCGTCTCGGCGAAGCGGACGACGGAGCCGGGCACGGAGAGCTTGACCTCTTCCAGTACGGAACCACCGGCGATGCCGACGGCCTTGCGGGCGTCGTCCTGGGCCCACACGCCACCGAACTGGCCGTAGGCGGTGCCGACCACGGCGACCGGCTTGCCGGTGAACGCGCCGCCGCCGAAGGGACGGGAGTACCAGTCGATCGCGTTCTTCAGGACGGCCGGGATGGTGCCGTTGTACTCGGGGGAGAAGAGGAGGAAGGCGTCGGCGCCGGCGGCGGCCTCACGCAGCTTCGCGGCGACGGCCGGAAGCTTGCCCTCGACGTCGATGTCCTCGTTGTAGAAGGGCAGGTCGGCGATCTCGTCCTGGATCACGACCTCCACGCCCTCGGGGGCCAGCTTCACGGCGGCCTCGGCCAGCTGACGGTTGTGCGAACCGGAACGGAGGCTGCCGACGAGTGCGACGATGCGAGTGGACATGGGGGTCTCCTGTGAAAAGTGCCGGGGACGGTGGCGGAAAGATAAAACCGGACCGTGGTCCGGTAATGGGTATAGCACGCGAAGCGGACCGCGGTCCACTTCGCCCGGATGGAGTTAGGCTGGTGCGATGACCGCGCAGACCGGATCCGAAGAGGCACCCTCCGCCCGCCCTGTCATGCTGCTGCCCCTGGCCGGTCATGAGCCCCAGGAGCGCGCCGACGCCGCCCGCAACCGAATCCGCCTGCTGGAAGCCGCGTCCCGGCTGGTCCGCGAGGTGGGTGCCGATCACGTCACCATGGAGGCCGTCGCCACCGCGGCGCAGGTGGGCAAGGGAACCGTCTTCCGCCGCTTCGGCGACCGGGTCGGCCTGATGAACGCGCTCATCGACCACGCCGAGAAGGAATTCCAGAACGCGGTCATCTGCGGCCCGCCCCCGCTGGGCCCCGGCGCGCCCGCGCTGGAGCGGCTGGAGGCGTTCGGCGTCCACACGATCCGCCACATGATGAAGTACGTCGATCTGTACGTGGAGGCGGACAACTGCCCGACCCGCCGCTACAGCGCACCCGCCCGGACGGTACGGGCCACCCACGTCACCGATCTGCTCCGGCGGGCCGGCGCGACGGGCGACGTGGAGCTGCTGACCCAGGTACTGCTCGCCTATCTGGACCCCTCGTTCCTCAACCACCACCGCAACGGCCGATGTTTCTCCGCCGAGCGCGTCGAGGACGGCTGGAAGGACCTGGTGGCCCGGGTCACGCACCGCTGCTGATCCGCCGGAGACGCCCGGCACGCCCGGCGGCCTCGGCGTGGACAGTGTCCTTTGCGCGGACGGCGTCCTTTGTGCGGACGGTGGTCCAGGAACGCGCCGCGGCCCCCGCGCGCGCAGCGGCTCAGAACAGAGTGATGAGCACGCTGATCTTCTTGCCGTGCGCCTGCCGGGTGATCGTGACCCGCTTCGAGAGCCGCCGTACCAGCGGCCATCCGTAGCCTCCGACCCGTACGGTGTCGGGGATCGTCGCCACGGTCCGCGGCTCCAGGGGACTGGCGTCCGCGACGTCCAGCAGCAGCCCCTCACCGCTGAGCCGGGCACTGAACCCGGTGAGTCCGCCCCCGTGACGGATGGCGTTCGTGACGAGCTCCGAGGTCACCAGCATCGCGTCCGAGATGACCACGTCGTCCGGGTCCATGCCCCCCAGCGTGCAGAACTGCTCGTTCAGCAACTCGCGCACGAGGGCGCGCGCGGCGGCGGCGTCGCCGGGCAGGGACAGTTCCGTGCCGACGGGTCCGCTCTCCTCGCGGCCCACCGGATGTTCCCTGCTCACGTACTCCTCCGCCCCCTGTGACACGGCACCGTCGGGGCGACGGGCCGTGCGTGTCGTGCCGGCTTCAGCATGTGGCCGCCTCTTCCACGCTCATCGCCATGGCGAAGGCGTCCGCTGTGCCGGTGACCTCGAACAAGCGGCGTACGGCGATGCGGAAAGGGCCCGCGAGCACCAGTCTCACGCCGGCGCGCTCATGGCGTGCGCGCGCGTCGAGCAGGGTGTGCAGCACCGCGGAGTCCGCGAATTCCGTCTCCGACAGGTCCACCACAGTACGTTCTTTCCCCTCGCGCAACGCCGTGCCGAGAGCTTCGGCCAACTCGGGCGCTCCGGAATTCTCGTCGGCTTCGCCCTGTACCCGGACAAGGGAAAAACCTTCAGCCCGGACCAGGAACGCCGTACCCCTGGCAGGTCTCTTGTGTCCGGTCATTTCACTGATGGTGCTTCACCCCGGGGACGTACGAATGGACGGAAGCGGAATGCCGTGTCCGGTCCCGGGTGGCCGTCCGCACCCGGGACCGGACATGTGCGCTCCGTCTCACGGAGTCAGGATTCCGGCGTAATAGGCGCCGAGGAGCGTCAGATATGCCGGATCGTTGGTGTCCTGGTCGCGGGCGAACCGCGGAGCATCCTTCACCTGCTCCTTCGTGCAGAGCAGGGTGATGACCCGGCGTTCGGAATCCACCCCCGCGACCATACCCATGGGAATGGCGGCACTGCGACCGAATTTCCAATGACCGGTGTCGACGACGAGATGGTCGAATTCCGGCACGAGGGAACGGCGGTCCACCGTTCCGAGGGTGTCGTCGGAAGCCTCCACCGAGAACTCGGTCGGGTCCGCCTCGGCCAGCACTTCCAGGGCCACGGGGCCGCTCCAGACATCTCTCACGTTGTCGCCTTTCCGTCCGCCCGCCGATTCGCGCGGGTCACATCGACCGCTTTCCCCGCGTGCCGAAACTCACACAGGGAGAACCGCGCGCGCGAGGAAGAGGCCCGGCTCCTCGCCCCTGCGGGGCGCCGCAGGCCATGACGGGTTGCCAGGAGGCCCCCGGGTGGAGGAGTGTTGCCGGGGGGCAATGATTCTGTCGTCGAGTTGATGAGGTGAGGGGTTCGCGCAGCGGGCCTTCTTCGTTTGGTGACTTCCGCACACCGGGCGCCTGCCGCCCGTGCGAGCGTTCCGGCCGAACCGGTCTGGAACAACGCTCCCTGTCCCGCCCTGGTGGTGGGACCGAGAGGAGCCGTCGAGCGGGCCAATGACGCCGCGGCCGTCCTGTTCCCCGAGGCCCGCCCGGGGACACCCCTGACGGACGCCGTTCCGTCCTGGCTGGCGGACGCGCATCTCGTCCGGCGGGCCGGGGAGGACCCGGCCACGGCCACCGGACCCGTCGGTGACCGGAGCTTCGAGGCGCACCCGGCCGGTCAGGACGACGGCGCGGTGGTGTGGTGGCTGGTGGACGACACCGACCGGCTGCGCGCCACCGAGGCGCTGCGCGGGGAACGCGAGCGCACCGCCTTCCTGACCGAGGCGTCCAACCGGCTGCTGTCCTCGCTCAATCTGGACAAATGTGCCGAAGTGACCGCCCAGTTGGCCGCCGCGCACCTCGCGGACGCCGCTCTGGTGGTCGCCCCGTCCGTCGGCGGCACGCTGATCGCCCGGTGCGCCGGGGACGGTGCCCCGACGCTCACCCGGGAACGGGTCGACCCGGACGCGGTGCCCGGCCTCGCCGAGGCGCTCCAGGGGTTCCCGCCCGTGCCGTCGCGGTGGATGGACCCGGCTCTCGCGCCGTCCTGGGTGGTGCCGCAGGACATGGGCGAAGTGGGCTCCATCGTGGTCACCCCGCTGCCCGGCCACGGTGTCCCGGCCGGGGCGCTCATCCTGCTCCGCCGGGGCGAGCACCACGCGTTCAGCCGGAACGAGGAGACCTTCGCCCGGCTGTTCGCGGCCCGGGCGGGCGCGGCGATGTCCGCCGCGCGCATGTACGCCGAACAGGCATCGATCACCGAGACCCTGATGCGAGAACTCCTGCCCCCGGTCCTCCACCAGGTCTCCGGGGTGGAGTTCGCCGGCGGCTACCGGGCCTCGCGCGACACCGAGCGGGTGGGCGGCGACTTCTACGACGTGCACCCGGCGGCGGTCGAGGGCGAACCCTCCCTCGCCGTGCTCGGGGACGTGTGCGGCAAGGGCCTGAACGCTGCCGTGCTGACCGGGAAGATCCGTAACACCCTGCACGCGCTGCTGCCGATGGCCGACGACCACCAGCGGATGATCGACCTCCTCAACGGCGCGCTCCTCAACTCCCACCACGCCCGGTTCGCCACTCTCGTGCTCGCCTCCGCGGTGCGGGACTCCTCCTGCGTACGGCTGCGGCTGACCAGCGCCGGGCACGCCGCCCCGCTGATCGTCCGCGCGGACGGAGAGGTGGAGGAAGCCGCCACCCGGGGCACCCTGGTCGGCGCGCTCCCGGAGGCCAGGGCCGAGACGGTGGAGGCCGTTCTCGCGCCGGGGGAGAGCTGCGTGCTGTTCACCGACGGGATCACCGAGGCCAGGGGCGGGCCTCTGGGGGACACCCTCTTCGGCGAGGACCGGCTGAGGGACGCGCTGTCCCGGTGCGGAGGGATGCCCGCCGAGGCCATCGTCGAGCACGTCCAGATGCTCGCCTCGCAGTGGGTCGGCGCCGGACGCCACGACGACATGGCCGTCGTGGTCATCGCCGCCCCCCGCACCCACCACCTCAGCGCGGTGGACGGTCACACCCGGGGCAGGTTCACCGCATGAGTACGCACATCCGCCAGGCACCGGACCACCCGCTGACACGACTCCGGGACGGACTGTGGGAAGCCGTCATGGAGGGCGACGAACACACCGCCACCGGCCTCGTGCTGGACGCCCTCCACGACGGCGTGGACGCCGAGAGCGTGCTGCTGGACGTCGTCGTGCCCGTCCAGGGCCGGATCGGCGTGGAGTGGGCCGCCAACCGCATCACCGTCGCCCAGGAGCACGCGGCCACCGCGATCAACGACCGGGTCGTCGGCGCCGTCTCCCGGAGCGGCGAGGCACACGCCGCCCGTACGGCCGCCGTGGCTGCCGCGCCCGCCGCGTCCGGCCGGGTCACCGTCGCCTGCGTCGACGGCGAGTGGCACGCCCTGCCGGCCCGCATCCTCGCCGAGGTACTGACCCTGCGCGGCAGACGGGTCGACTACCTGGGAGCCCAGGTCCCCACCGCGCACCTGATCGCCCATCTGCACCGGACCGGTGCCACCGCCGTGGCCCTCTCCGCCTCCCTGGCCACCCGGCTGCCCGCCGCCCACACCGCGATCACCGCCTGCCAGGCGACGGGTACCCCGGTTCTGGCCGGCGGGGCGGCGTTCGGTGCGGACGGCCGGTACGCGCGCATGCTCGGTGCGCGCCGCCCTCACGGGTGAGGGCACGGCCGAGGCCACGCTGGCCATCACGCCGGACAAGGCGTTGCTGACCAG
>NZ_JBSFVR010000384.1:0-7126 GCF_053592415.1 Streptomyces sp. NPDC002690
CAGCACCGCGCGCACGGCGGGCGGGCGCCCGACCGCCGCGGCGAGCTTCCCGGCGTTCGTCTCGTCCTGGGTGGCGGCCGGCCGGACCTCGGCGACGCAGGTGTGGCGTGCTGCCGCGGTGTGCACGTCACGTGCGGCGATGACGTGCGGCTCCTCCAGGATCAGCACGGACGCCTCGGGGAGGAACCGGTCGAGTTCGTTCATGACGAGCGCGCTGTAACCCACGAGGACATGGGTGACGTGGGGGGAGGGCACGGTGGCTCCTGTCGTGGTGGTCATCCGGCGGCGGGGACGGGCGTGGTCCGGATCGTCCAGAGGTCGCGGACGGCCGCGAGCCGTTGCTGGACCTCTTCCTCGGTGTCCGCCGTCAGATGGACGAACCCGGCCCCCGACGCGGAGTAGATGTGGCCCGAGATCACGTCGCCGACGCGGCTGAGCAGATCGACGCGGGCGACGCCGGGCAGCGCCGCCAGGTCCTCCGCGTCGGTCATCCCGGTGATCTCACCCTGCCGCAGGGCGAGCCCGCAGTGCCCGAACCACGGCACCCCGTCGTGCTTGCCCGCCACGTCCTCCCAGTCGGTGCCCTCCGGCAGCGGCGGCAGGCCGAGGGAGGTCCGCACGCACACGTCGAACATGTCGACGCCGTGGCGCTGCTGGATGGCGGCCGGAATGCCGCCGCCGCCCGGACGGCACGCGATCTCCGAGACCCGGAAGCCGTCGGGCGTCGCGAAGACCTCCAGGTGCGTCACGCCCGAGCGCAGCCCGAGCGCGGCGACGGTCCGCGCGTGCAGGGCGGCGATCGCCTCGTGGTCGGGGTGGCCGAGCGGCAGCTGATAAGAGCCGTACGGGTCGCCCTGGCCGATGCGCCCCAGTACGGGTTCCAGGTAGCGGGAGGTGACGACGAACCGTACCCGGCCCTCCTCCACCACCCCGTCCACGTGGTACTCGGCGAGGATCTCGGCCTCGCGCTCCACCACGACGGTGGGCAGACGCGGGCCCGGGCTGCCGCCCTCGGACAGCCACTCGTCCACCTCGCGCGGCCCGGAGACGACGGAGACTCCCTTGCAGCCGCCGCCGTGCGCGGGTTTGACGACGACGGGCCAGCCGAGCTCCGCCGCCCGCAGGTGCACCTGCTCGTCGCTGTGCGCCCCCGCGAACGGGACCATCGGCAGTCCGGCCCGGGAGAGCAGGGTCTTCATGACGTACTTGTCGGTGAACCCGGCGACGGTGTCGTGCCCGGGACCGGGCAGCCCGAAGGCGGTACGGACGTAGCCCGCGGCCGGCAGCCCGACCTCGTACGGAGCGAGGATTCCGCTCACCGGGCCGCGGCTGAGGATCCGCCAGGCCGCGCCGAGGACCTGCTCCACGTCGTGGATGTCCTCGACGGTCTCCACGGACACATGACCGGGGTAGCGGGCGGTGTGGCCGCTCTCGGTGATCACACTGAGCCGGTCGATCAGCGGGTGGGCGAGCAGACGGGGCGAGGGGGTGCGGGCCCCGGAGCAGATCATGACTGCGTGCATGGCGGTCAGCCCTCCTTGAGGCCGGAGCGGAGACGGGTGAGGAAGGTGCCGGCCAGCTCTTCGAGCCGGTCCGGGCTCAACAGGCCCTGACGGGTGTCGAGTTCGAGGGCAATCATGTCGCCCGACCGCTTGAGGTAGCCCATCAGGTCGAACTTCACCTCGCAGCCGAGGTCCCGGTGGGCGGGCGCGCGCAGGGTCGCCGCCTGGTCGGCGGGCACCTCCACCAGGGAGAGGAACACCGTGGTCAGCGGGAAGCGGTCGTCGTCGGTGACGGCGCCGATGTCCGCCATGAGCTGGTCGTACTGGTAGTCCTGGTGCTCCATGGCGAGGACCGTGCGCTCCTGGAGGGCGGCGACCAGCGAGGCGAAGCCGCCGGTCTCGCCGAGGCGGTGGCGGATGCCCACCAGGGAGATGAAGTTGCCGATGAGCTCCTGGAACTCGGGACGGGTGCGCCCGGCGGCCGGAGTACCGATCACCAGGTCCTCGCGGTCGAAGAGGTCGTGGCACATCAGGGTGTACGCCGCGAAGTACACGGAGAACGGGGTGGTCCCGTGCGTCCGGCAGAACGCGGCCACCTCGGCCCGCACCTCGTCGGGGACCGGGAACTGGTGGGCGATGCCGCGCGCCGGCTCCACCGCGCCCTCCAGGAGCGGCAGCAGCGGACGCTCGTAGGGTTCGCCGAACACCTGCTGCCAGTACGGGCGGTGGGCCTCGGCGGTGCGCTCGGCGGAGCCGGGGGCGGCGCGCCAGGCGATGTAGTCGCGGTAGCCGATGGGGAGTTCCGGGAGCCGCTCGGGCTCACCGGAGAGCAGGTGGGTCAGCTCCTGGTGCAGCAGGCGCTGGCTGTAGCCGTCCGAGACCATGTGGTGGACGGTCCACAGCAGCGTCGACCGGCCGGTGTGGTGCCGCAGCAGCCGGGTCCGGAAGAGCGGGGCGCGGGTGATGTCGATCGGGGTGTTGGCACCGGCGATCCGCAGCTCCTGCATCCGGGCGTCCTGCTCGTCCTCGGGGAGTGGGCGCAGGTCGTCGGTCTCCACCTCGACGCGCACCTCGTCCACCGGCACGAAATGCTGCCGCAGCCCGGCGTCGTCCGGGGAACCCCCGGGCTCCTCGGTGAAGTACGCCCGCAGGCTGTCGTGGCGGGTCAGCACCGTGCGCAGGGCGCCCTCCACCGCCTCGGCGTCCACCCCGTCGGGGAGCGCGAAGAGCGCGGGCATGTTGCTCCACGAGCGGTTGACGCGAGGCAGGTAGACGTTGCGGTAGCGGCGCTGCTGCGGCGAGAGCCCGGTGGTGCCGGGCCGCTCGCCGTGCGGGATGCCGTCCTGGGTGTCCGGCTCGCGATCGCGCAGCACCCGGGCGATGGCGGCGGGCGTCCGCAGGGCGTAGATCTCGCTCATCTCCATCCTCCGGCCGGTGGCCGACAGGAGGCGGACGGCGAGTTCGGCGGAGTCCAGCGAGGTGCCGCCCCAGTCGAAGAAGTCGGAGTCGCTCCGGTCCGGCGCGTCCGGCAGCACGTGCCGGAAGACGTCCACGACGGTACGGGTGAAGGGGTCGGCGGCCGGTCCGTCCTCGGGTGAGTCGTCCGGGCCGTCGGCCGTCTTGGCCGCGAAGGGGTCGGGGAGCGCGGACCGCTCCACCTTGCCGTTGGCGCTCAGCGGGAGCCGGTCGAGGCGGCGCAGCACGGACGGCACGTGCGCGGCGGGCAGCCGGGTGCCGGACCAGCGGCGGATCTCGTCCTCGGGGGCATCCTCGGCGGTGGCCTCGTAGTAGCCGACGAGCCGCACCGATCCGTCCTCGCGCGGGAGGGCCACCACGACCGCGTTGCGCACGGCGGGGTGCTCGCGCAGCAGGGCGGCGATGCCCTCCGGCTCGACCCGGTTCCCGTCGATCTTCACCTGGAAGTCGGAGCGGCCGCGCAGACGGAGTGCCCCGTCCTCGCCCAGCTCGCCGAGGTCCCCGGTCCGGTACCAGGCGCGGGGGGCCTCGCCCACGGCGGCGGCGGTGGTGACGAAGCGGGCGCGCTGCTCGTCCGGGGCGCCGAGGTAGCCGTCGGTGGCGTGCGGGGTGGAGATCCACACCTCGCCGTCCACCAGCCGGAACTCGGTCTCCGGGAGCGGCGCCCCGACCGGCTGGACCCCGGGCGCGGGCGCGGTCACGTCGTGCCAGAACTTGGCGAGCGTCGTCTCGGAAGGCCCGTACAGGTTGAGCACCCTGCTGTCCGGGAAGTGCTCCAGCCAACGGGTCACCGCAGCCCCGGGCAGCGGCTCGCCCGCGAAGAACGTCAGACGCAGTGGGCCGCCGGGCGCGGTGGCGGCGGCGGACGTCCACCGGGCGGCCAGCGAGGGCACGGTGTGGACCACGCTGATCCGCGCACCGCGCAGCCAGCCGATGATCCCGTCCCGGCCGGTCGCGGCACCGGCGGGCGGCACGCACACGGTGGCGCCGGAGACGAGCGGGGTGAAGAGGTCGCGGAGCACCACGTCGAAGGAGAGCCCGGTGAGCTGCGCGAAGCGGTCGCCCTCCACGATCTCGAAGGTGTCCCGCTGCCAGCCGACGAAGTGGGCCACGCCGGACCAGCGTCCGAGGACCGCCTTGGGGGTGGACGTGGTGCCGGAGGTGAAGAAGACGTAACCGGGGGCGGGGTCGGCGGAGTTCTCGGCGGTGTGTTCTCCGGCGTGCCCTTCGGCGTGTTCCTCGGGGGTGAGCGGCTCGGCCGTCACCTCGCCGCCCGCGGCGGCCGTGAGGCGCAGTGCGGCGCCCGCCGCGGTGGTCATCGCGGCGCGGCGCGCGGCGGGCAGCTCCGGATCGATCAGAACCAGGCGCACGTCGGCGAGGACGGTGGCGAGGACCGCCGCGACCAGGGCGGGTCCCCGTTCCCCGGTGACGGCGACGCAGCGGGCGTTCGCGGCGGTGATGCCGGCGGCGATCTCCCGGGCGCGGACCAGCAGTTCCTCGTAGGTGAGCGCGTGATCGGCGCCCTCCACCGCGACGGCTCCCGGGCGGAGCCGGGCGCTCTCTTCGACCATGGCGGCCAGCGTCGGCATGACTGTCACTCTCTGTTGGCGTTCTGATGTCCGTCGAAGGAGGAGTCCGTCGTCGGGGGGAATCCGTCATGGAGGGGCGCGCGAAGGCCGTGCGGCGTGCGAGCCGCTGTCCCTGCCGGACGGCAAGGGGCAGCGGTGGGGGAGACCGCGGCCTTCCGGGGCATGTCCGTGAGAAGCACCCGGTGAGGTGCCGGTTCCCTCGTCCGACGCCGCTGTCGGTGGTGGAGCCGGTAACTCGTGATCTCGGCCCACCAGTCCGTACGGTCCGCGCCCTCGGCCCGTGCGTAGGCCGAGACCAGGCCGGTGAAGGCCCGTGCGCAGTCGCTCGCCGCGGCGGGACCGTCCACCCAGACAATCACGTCGGCCCGCCGGAGGATAGTCCTGACCAGCAGTTCCTCCGGCCCGGGTAACACCCCGAGGCGGAGTGGGTGTTCGTCCGGGAGGAGGTGGGCCGCCCGGCCCAGGGCCACCACCGGAAGCACCTCCGTGACCACCAGCGCCAGCAGGGCCTTGACGGCCACCGGGTCCGCGAGGGGCCGCGGCCCGAGGGCGACCAGCGGCCGGCGCGCGTCCCGCAGGCCGAGGACGGCCGCGCCGGCCGGGAGTACGGTCCGTTCCCCCGCCGTGCCGTGCAGCCGCGACTCGCACACGCAGGTCCCGTCGAGCCGGCACGGCGGGGTCGGTCTCATGTCAGCCGTTCACGAGGTGGTTGGTGCCGGGCATGAAGTGCCGCTCGTGAGGGGCCAGATCGTCCACGTTGACCGTCTTCAGAATCCAACGGGTGCGCAGGTCCTCGGGCTTGCGGACCTCCAGCACCTCCTTGGCGTGCACGGTGTGGTTGTTGTACGTGATGACGAAGTCGCCGGGCTCGACGAACACCCGCTGCTTCAGGGCGTGCAGGACCGCCGACACCTTCGGGACGATGGCCCGCGCCTCCTCGGTGACGCCCTGCGTGCGGTTCTCGAAGTAACGCAGGTCGTCCTCGCCGCCGATGATCGGGTGCTTGTCCGCCTCGCCGAGTTCCAGGCTGCCGCCCATGACCGTGAGGTCGTCGAAGGGGGTGTGGAACTGCGGGCTGCGCAGCAGATCCAGCTCCGCCTCGTCGAACGCGGCGATCACGTCGATGTTCCGGACGAAGGAGGTGTACACCTCGTTCTCCGGGTTGCTCCGCATGCCCACCATGTAGACCTGGTCCGGCCGCACGAAGTGGTTGGCGAGGTCCTTGTGGAAGTGGATCTGGTTGAGGGCCTTCTGGGACTGGCTCGACTGCATGGAACGCTTGGGGTAGATGTCCTGGAAGACATCGCCGTCGTTGACGTTCAGGTAGCCGATGGCGGGCGTGGCCGCGAGCTGCGCGAAGAGCGCCAGGAAGCCCTCGGCGACGAACGTCTTCTTCAGCTCGTACTTGGACTTGACCGGCTCGTCGAAGTCGAAGACCGGCACGTCACGGTCGTACGGCACGTTCTTCAGGACCACGACCGGCTCCGCCTTGCGGTCCCGGGAGGCGAGGGTGTCCACGTACGCGCGAAAGCGCTGGGGGACGACTCCTTCGGCGATCAGCCGGTTGATCTGGAAGAGGTGCGCCTCGTAGAGCCGGTACGGGTTGGCCGTCACCTTGCTCAGGGCCTCGACGAGAGCCGTGTGCTCCTCGTCGGTGAAGGTGAACTCAGGACTGATCCGCCAGCTGGTGGATACGTCGGTGAGTGCGGTGGTCATGGGGGATTCCTCCGGTCGTTGCTCTCCTGCCGGGCGATCGGCACGGACTCTGGCAGAGGAAGCGGACCGGCCGGGACCGCCCGGCCACTGGCAGGAAGGTGCCGACAGCAAACAGACACAGGAGCTGTCACCATAAAAGGGGATTCGACGGTGCCCCTTTCTCACGGAGTGATACACCCCTCGTGCGATGTCCTCAACGCCGGTGATACTGCGGCGCGTTGCGACAAGGGGGGGAGGCGACCGACTGTGCTGCCTGAGCTCGGCCACGATGCCGTACGGGTTTATGCCGCGTTGTCCGGGGGCCCCAGACCGTCGGACGAACGGCTCGGCGAGGACACCGGTCTGACGCTCCTCGAACTCGATGTCGCGCTGGAGACCCTGCTGTCGCTGCGGCTCGTCACCCGGGGCGACGGCCTGTGGAGCGCCGTCGATCCGAGGGCGGCAGCCGGTGAGCTGCTCGACCCCGCCGAACAGGAACTGCGCGAGAGACAGCAGGCGGTGGACGCCGCACTCCAGCGGACGCGGGCCATGCGCCGGACCCTCGCCGAACTGCGGCCCCTGTTCGACGAGGGCCGCAGACACCGCGACCGCGGCCGGGGCATCGAGGTCCTCCGGGGCAGGGCCGCCCTCGACGCGGCGCTGCTCTCGGCCGTCCACGAGGCGCGGGACGAGGTCCTCACCGTGCGCCCCGGACCGGACGCGGGTGGGGCCGCCCTCGCCGACACCGCCGTCCGCCGCGACCTGGCCGCCGCGGGGCGGGGTCTGCGGCTGCGCGGCCTCTACCAGCACTCGGCGCGGGCGAGCCTGGTACTGCGGCCGCACGCGGCCCGGGTGGCCGAATCC
>NZ_JBSFVR010000385.1:0-7068 GCF_053592415.1 Streptomyces sp. NPDC002690
CAGTGATGGAAGAGCCGCGTCGCCTCGGCGGCCGGTACGAACTGGGCTCGGTGCTCGGCCGTGCCACATCTCCGTGGAGCGGCCTTCGCCCCGCCGTCCCGATCACCGGGGTGACGTCCGGAGGACGGCGGTGGGCGTCAGGTGCCGGACAGATCGGGTGAGTCGTTCCCGTGCTGATCCGTCCCTTGACCTCAAGCGCACTCGATGTCCGAGACTCGGGCACACCACCGAATCCGGTGGGTGCGGAGCAAAGGGGGGAACGCGATGCGTGTGGCACAGGTGGTCGAGTTCGGTGGCCCGGACGTACTGGTCGCGGCGGAGGCCGTCGACCCGGTGGCGGGTTCCGGGCAGGTGCTGGTTGCCGTGGCCGCCGCGGACACGATCTTCGTGGAGACTCAGGTGCGGGCCGGCTGGGGCAGGAACTTCTTCCCGGTCACCCCGCCGTACGTCCCGGGGGGTGGCATCGCCGGAACGGTGCGCGCGGTCGGCGAGGGAGTGGAGCCGGCATGGGTCGGGCGCCGTGTCGTCGCCTCCATCGGGTTCACCGGAGCCTACGCGGAACTGGCCGTGGCTCCGGTGGAGGCTCTGGCTGTCGTACCCGACGAGGTGTCTTTCGTGGATGCCGCGGCCTTGGCTCACGACGGGGCGACAGCGGCCAAGCTGCTGGACGTCACGGCCGTCCGGCACGGTGACCAGGTGTTGGTCGTGGGGGCGTCGGGCGGCATGGGAACGGTCCTCGTGCAGCTGGCGAAAGCCGCGGGCGCCCGGGTCGTCGGCCTGGCCCGCGGGCAGCGGAAAATGGACCTGGTAACGGAGTTGGGAGCGGATGCCGTCGTCGACCCGACCAGCCCGGACTGGGTGGAACGGACCCGGGAGGCGCTCGGCGGTACGGGCGCGGACGTCGTTCTGGACGGGGTGGGTGGCGAGGTGGGACTGACCGCGTTCTCCCTGGTCGCGAACGGCGGCCGGTTCTCGGCCCACGGCGCCCCGACGGGGGGCTTCGCTCCGGTGAGCCCTTCGGAAGCGACGGCCCTCGGTGTCCGGCTGCTCGGTATCGGGGACATCCGGCTGACCGCCCCGGCACACGCCGAACTCGTCGCACGCGCGCTGGACGCGGCTGCGAAAGATGCCCTGAAGACGGTGGTCGGCGCCACCTTCCCCCTCGCGCACGCGGCATCGGCGCACGAGGCGATCGAGTCCCGAGCGCTTCTGGGCAAGGTGGTGATCACCGTCTGACCCGAAGACCGCCCCGGCGGAAAGCGCCCGCCGGGAAGCGCCGGCCGGGGGCGCGGCGGCTGAGGGCGCGGCGGCCGGCAGGACCTACGGGGCCTACGGGGTCTACCGGCCTGCGAGAAGCCGATGGCCTCCCGCGCACGGGATCGTTGGAGCGGGCCGGCATCGATCGGCTTCACCCTCCTGCGGTGATCAGGCCGGTTCCCAGGCTGCCGCGCACAGGGACTCGGCCACGGCGGCGGTGTAACGGGCAGCGGTGAGCCAGTACATGGCGAAGGCGTCGCTGTCGGCGGGAAGGAGACGGCCGAAGAGGTCTCGGTCGCGTCGGGTCGCCGAGGCGCACAGCGCCGTCAGGAGTCCGGCGGCCGTGGGGAGGCCCGCGCGGCTGAGGCGGCGCGTCTGGGCGGTGATGTCCCCGAGCATGCCGAGGGCGGCGCGGCCCGCCGGGACCGCCTGTTCGACCCGGCGCTCCAGAAGGTACAGCGGCGAGTGCGCGCCGGACCCTTCGAGCTGTGGCGGGGCGGGGTGCACGGAGGCGGCCGGGTCCGGGAGGTCGGCGCGGCGCAGGCGGTCGAAGCCGAGGTCGATCGTGCCCTCGCCTGTCGGGTGAGAGCAGGCAAGGAGGGTGAGCCGGGGGTGGAGGGCGGGCACGAGGCGGCCGATGATCCTCAGCCGGGTACCGGGCGCCGCGGCCAGCAACATCAGGTTGTCGCGGTGGGCCAGCGCGGGGTCGTCGTCGGCGACGGCCAGCCGGACGTGAATGCCTCCCTCGCACTGTGCGAGCAGGCAGATGCCGCCCGGCTCCCGTACGGCGCCGAGGAGTTCGACGTCCAGAAAGAGCAGGTCGCCGCTTCCGCCGTCCTGGTCCGCGTAGCGGGCGGTGGACCGCAGGGCGCGGACCGCCTGTTCGGCCGGCGACCTCTCCCACAGGGCGGCGAGCGGCATCTCCGTCCACGCGACGCCCCGGGCGGTAACGGCCTTGACGCCCTTCCCCGCGCCCAGCCTGCCGTCCGGAGAGACCGTCGCTCCCGAGACGGCCAGGCCGGCCCGGCCCAGCTCCCGATGGGTGAGCGCGCTGTCCCCCAGGCGTACGGCCCGGTCGGCCACCCCCAGGGCCCGCCCGACGCCCCCGGGTGCCACGTCACCGACCGTGCAGAGACGGCCGTCGGGTCCAACCACCCAGGTGCGTACGCCTCCGTGCCCCGAGTCGGTGACCACGGGTTCGGTGAACAAGCCGTACAGGCGCAGCGAGCCGTCCGGGCTGTACGGGCGGCGCGCGCGTCCTCTGACGGCGGCCAGCTCCGATCCGGACGCCGTCCCCACCCGGTGTGCGGTGCCGAGGAGTTCGGCCAGGGCTGTGACGAGGTCGGCGGTGCGGTAGGACGGGTCCCCGGCGCGGGCCGCGCGCAGCAGCGTGACGGCGGACAGCGCGGCGCCCGCGGCGCGGGGCAGGTGCCGGAGCCGGGCGGTGTGCGCGGCGCGGAGGAGGGCCGACTGGGTGACGGCACCGGCCCCGTCGACGCCGGCCTCCAGCACGGCGGCTCCCGCAGACCACAGGGCGTCGGCCGCGGCACGCTGGGCCGGGGTCGCCACTTCGAGCGGGGCGGCGGAGTCGGCGGCGGGCTCGACGGGTGCGGTGGGTGCGCCCGCCACAGTGGGTGCCGTGAGCGATGTGGGTGGTGTGGGTGCAGGGCCGGTCGCGGGGGTGGCAGTTGCGGCAGGGTCGGGAGCGGCGGCGGAGTCCGTCGGGGAGGCGGGTCCTGGGCCCCCGGGGGACGGCTGGTCGGCGAGTTCCGGCGCCGGGTCCGCCACGGGGGCGGCGCAGGCGGCGGCAGCGCGGTGGACGCATGCCGGGGCGAGGAGGCAACCGCAGGTGATGGCGTCCGCCGTCGCCACCACACCGCCCGGGGCATGCAGCCGCAACTCGCTCTCGTCGTCGACCGCGATCGTCACCGTGTCCCCGACGCGGCACATCGGGCGGGCGCCGAGTTTGGTGACCGCCGCATCCAGCCGCTTGCGCAGCCGGGGCGGGAGGTCCTCCACCAGCGTGGCCGTGACCTCCGGCGCGACGGGCGGCAACTGGGCGGTGGTCATGCGGTCTTCTCCCCTATCCAGCGGGCCAGTTCGAGTGGGCTGAGCGCCGCCACCGGCATGCCTGCGGCCACGAGCTGCCCGGCGACGCCCGTCGAGTAGCGGGGTCGGCCGGCGTCGTCGAGGCTCGCGCACCCGAGGACGTGGCAGCCGGTGGAGACGAGGGCCCGCACCTCGGCCAGGAGTCCGCCGAGTGGCGCGCCCTCTTCGAAGTCGCTGATGACGACGACGAGGGTACGGCTGGGCACCGCGATCAGGCTGCGGGCGTGCCGCAGCCCGGCGGCGATGTGGGTGCCCCCGCCCACGCTCACCTCCAGCAGAAGGGAGAGGGGATCGCGCACATGCCCGGTGAGGTCGACGACCTCCGTGGAGAAGGCCAGGAAATGGGTGCTCAGGGTCGGCACCCCGGCGAGTACGGAGGCGGTCAGCGCGGACCAGATCGTGGACGCCTCCATGGATCCGGAGACGTCGGTGACCAGGATCAGGCGCCAGTCGGCCGACCGGCGGGCGCGACTGCGGAACACCGGTTTCTCGGGGATCACCTGAACCGTTCCGTCGGCCGTCCGGCGGGCGGTGGCCAGGTTCGCGCGGAGCGTGCGCGGCAGGTCGAGCCGGCCGCCGGGGCGGCGGGTGGGCCGGGCCGACATGGTGCCGGTGAGGGCGGGGCGTAGCCGGGTGGCGAGCTGCCTGGTCAGTTCGTCGACCAGGTGACGGACCAGGGGCCGGAGCGCCGCGAGGCGGGCCTCGGGGAGGCCGCCCGCGTACCGCAGGATCGTCCGGAGCAGTTCCACGGAGGGGGTGACGGCCGACGGGTCGAGTTCGGCGAGGACGTCCTGGCGGCCGGTCGCGGCTGCGGCGGCGAGGACCTCCTCGCGGATGCCGGGGCCGAACAGCGCGGCGAGTTCCTCGGACCACTCGCGGACTCCGGGGAATGAGGGTTCCCGGCCGCCGCGCGAGCCGGGCAGACCGCTACGGGACCCCTCGCCGTGTCCTGCGCCGTAGAGCTCGTCCAGAGCGGTCGCCAGGCGGGCGGCCCCGGAGGGCAGTTGGCCGGGACGTCGGCCGAGCACGAGCCGCCACCGGTCGGCGGGCGCGAGGATCCGCGCGGGGGTGGCCACGGTGGAGGGTGCGGCGACAGGTGTGACGGCAGGGTGCGGTGCGGCAGGTGTGACTGCGTGCTGCGGTGCGTCGGGATGCGTCGCGGCCCGGTCGCCGGACGGCGGGGGGAACCGGTCGTCGGACGCGGGTGGCGGGACGGGCAGGCCGAGGCTGGTCAGGAGCTCGCGGGCCGCGAGGTCGGCGGCCGTTCGGCGGGCCGTCCCGGTCGGGTCGTCCGCGTCGAGGGTGTCCACCCGTTCGCCCAGCCGCTCCTCCACGGTGTCCAGCAGCCGGTCCCGTGCTGCCGGGCTGAGGGTGTCGAAACCTCCGCGCAGGGCCGGCAGCCGGGCCAGGAACGCGGTGTCGTCCAGCTCCACGACCCGCTGGAGCAACGGATCCAGGGCGCCGACGCCGACGGCCAGGAGCGGGCCCGCCACCGTGAGGACGCCGGTGAGGCGGGCGGTGAGAGCGGCCCGGAGGGTGCTGTCCACGGCTCCGTCCACCCAGGAGGCGACGCGCCCGCCGAATGTCTCGGCCTCTTCGTGGCCCGTGAGTACCCTGACCGCTCCGGCGGCAGCAGCGATCAGCGGGGTGCCGTCGACGGCCAGCCGGGCGAGGGCATCGCTGAGCCGGATGCCGCCCAGCTGGTCGGCCCGCTGGGCCAGTTCGAGCAGAGCCCGGGCGTCCTCGGGCTCCTCGGAACCGGTCAGTCCGTCGACCTGGCGGACCGCCGCCGAGGTCAGGAGTTCGGCCGCGCGGGCGGTGCGGGTGGCGCGGGCGGAGGAGGCGGCGTCCGGGGCCGAGGGACCGTCGGGCGCGGCCAGGCCCGGCAGGTGGCCGGCGTCGATGCGGTCCAGCAGGTCGAGCCCTCCGAGGAGTTCGGGAAGGGTGCCGCTCGCGGGAAGTACGGCGGCCAGTTCCGTCAGCCGGTCGTCGGCCAGGACGGGGAGCCCGCACTCGGCGGCCTCCGTGAGGCCGCGGACGACCTGGGCAGCCGTCGGGCCGCCCTCCGCGCGCTCGGCCGCGTGCCGCTGCCGCAGTACACCCTCGGCCGCCTGGAGCGGGGTGACGCCCCGGGCCCCGGACGCGGTGAGCATCGCGGCCGTGGCAGGGGTCCACCGCACCTGCCAGCGCGTCGTGAGTCCTTCCGTGCCCGCCGCGCCGCTCACCTCCTGCTCCTGCGCGTAAGGGATGCCGCACACCGTCAGCCTGCGCAGCAGCAGTTCGCGGCGCCGGTCCAGGGCGGAGCGTGCCGGGTCGAGCCGGAGGTCGCGCGGTGTCTTCTCGTGCACGTCCGCCGGCCCGGGGAGGGAGAGTTCCCCGGTCTCGGCCTCGACCGCGGGGCCGAGACCGCTGCGCGGAGCCGCGGGCGCGGGCCGTCCGGTGCGGGCTCCGACGAGTACCCGTTCGAGGGCCTGGGCGACGGCGCGGCCCGTGCCGTAGGTCTCTCCGCGCCCCAGCACCGTCTGTGCGGCTTCCAGGAGTTCACCGCGACCGGGGGCGGGCAGATCGCGCAGGCGGGCCAGGTCACCGGCCACCCGGACGACCTCCCGGCCGTCGGCCGGACCGTAGGGATGGCCCTCTTCGCGCAGGGCGGCGCAGACCCGGACCGCGGTGCGGATAAGCGCCTCGTGCAGCGCGGCCGGGTCTCCCGCGGCGTCCAGGACGGCGTGCTGCCATTCCGGGTCCCGGATACCGGCCGGGTAGCCGGACCGTGAGTCGAGCAGCGGGTACGTGTACGGGACCAGGGAGACCGTGCACCCCGGCGCCTCGGCAGCGTCGTGCCCGGGGCTGTCCGCGCCCGGCCCGGGCACGGCATCGGACGCCTCCGGCCCCTCCGGTACAGGCTCCCCGGTGGCTCCGACGGCTCCCGTGGCCCTGACGGCCCCAGCGGCGGACGGCAGTAGCGCCGGGGTGTGGAAGGCTCCGACCACCACGGCGGGCCGAAGTCCGCCCGCCAGGGCCTCGGCGACATGTCCGCGCATGCATGCCTCGCGTGCGAGGTCCGTGCCGTGCACCCGGCCCCGTGTCTCGGCCTCGTGGCGCAGCGCCCAGCCGGTGAGCAGGGCGGCACGGCGGAGCGCCTCGGGTGTCGAACCGGGCGCGAGGGCCTCCACCAGCCGGTCCCACAGGTCGTCGCCGTCCCGGCCGGTGAGCCGGGACCGGAGCGCCGCGGACAGCCCGTGCCCCTCCCCCGACGCCAACGCCGCGGAGTCGGCACCCGGGAGAGGGCTGGGAGCAGGGCTGGGAGCAGGGGTGTCCTGACCGCCCTCCGCCCATGCCCGGTCGGCCAGCGGCAGATCGCAGGCCACGGCCGGGACGCCGTTCCTCGCCGCCCAGCGCAGGGCGACGAGTTCGGGCGAGAAGTCGGCGAACGGGTAGAAGGCAGGCTCCCGTGCGCCTGCCGGACCGGTCCCGGGCGCGTCGGCCGACACCGCGGCCAGCGCGACCGGGGCCTCGGTCTCCTCGTGGGCGAGCCAGCCCAGCCAGGGCTGCAACTCGGCGGGCAGTTCGACGAGGAGGACGTCGGGGGCCGCCGCGTCCAGCAGTGCCGGGAGGACGGCCGCCAGCGAAGGCGCGTGGTGGCGCACCCCGATGAGGAACGGCAGCCCGGGGCCGGTCGCCGCGAGGGCCGCCACCGCGGCT
>NZ_JBSFVR010000386.1:0-7055 GCF_053592415.1 Streptomyces sp. NPDC002690
CTCGGGCATCCCGCCGAGGTTGTCGGCCGTCCAGACGCGCTTGCACTCGGAGAGGGCGAAGTAGCCGAGTGCGTGGTCGCCCGCCAAGGCCGCTCCGGCGACCGAGTCGACCGGCGGACCCGAGTACGTAACGCTGCGCGGCCCCTCGGCCGCCGTCGCGAAGAACATGAACGCCTCGCTGGAGCTGCCGACGGCCACGTCCGTCCGCGCCGTCCCGGTGAAGCTGCTCTTCGACAACCGCATCGTCATCAACAACCACCTCAAGCGCGCCCGCGGCGGGAAGATCTCCTTCACGCACCTCATCGGGTACGCGATGGTGCAGGCCCTCAAGGCCATGCCGTCGATGAACCACTCCTTCACGGAGAAGGACGGCAAGCCGACCCTGGTCAAGCCGGAGCACGTCAACCTCGGTCTGGCCATCGACCTGGTCAAGCCGAACGGTGACCGCCAGCTCGTGGTCGCGGCCATCAAGAAGGCCGAGACGCTCAACTTCTTCGAGTTCTGGCAGGCGTACGAGGACATCGTCCGCCGCGCCCGCATCGGCAAGCTGGGCATGGACGACTTCACCGGAGTCACCGCCTCGCTGACCAACCCCGGCGGCATCGGCACCGTCCACTCGGTGCCCCGCCTGATGCCCGGACAGGGCCTCATCATGGGCGTCGGCGCGATGGACTACCCGGCGGAGTTCCAGGGCACTTCGCAGGACACCCTGAACAAGCTCGGTATCTCGAAGGTCATGACGCTGACCTCGACCTACGACCACCGGGTCATCCAGGGTGCCGCCTCAGGCGAGTTCCTGCGCGTGCTCAGCCAGCTGCTGCTCGGCGAGAACGGCTTCTACGACGAGATCTTCGAGGCGCTGCGCATCCCCTACGAGCCGGTCCGCTGGCTCAAGGACATCGACGCCTCGCACGACGACGACGTCACCAAGGCCGCACGGGTCTTCGAGCTGATCCACTCCTACCGGGTCCGCGGCCACGTCATGGCCGATACCGACCCGCTGGAGTACCGCCAGCGCAAGCACCCCGACCTGGACATCACCGAGCACGGCCTCACCCTGTGGGACCTGGAGCGCGACTTCGCGGTCGGCGGTTTCGCCGGCAAGTCGATGATGAAGCTCCGTGACATCCTCGGTGTGCTCCGTGAGTCGTACTGCCGCACCACCGGCATCGAGTTCATGCACATCCAGGACCCGAAGCAGCGCAAGTGGCTCCAGGACCGGGTCGAACGTCCGCGCTCGCAGCCCGAGCGCGAGGAGCAGCTGCGCATCCTCCGCCGCCTCAACGCGGCCGAGGCCTTCGAGACCTTCCTGCAGACGAAGTACGTCGGCCAGAAGCGGTTCTCCCTGGAGGGCGGCGAGTCCGTCATCCCGCTGCTCGACGCCGTCATCGACTCCGCCGCCGAGGCCCGCCTCGACGAGGTCGTCATCGGTATGGCCCACCGCGGCCGTCTGAACGTCCTGGCGAACATCGTCGGCAAGTCGTACGCGCAGATCTTCCGCGAGTTCGAGGGCAACCTCGACCCGCGTTCGATGCACGGCTCCGGCGACGTGAAGTACCACCTGGGCGCCGAGGGCACCTTCACCGGTCTGGACGGTGAGCAGATCAAGGTCTCGCTCGCCGCGAACCCCTCGCACCTGGAGGCGGTCGACCCGGTCCTGGAGGGCATCGCCCGCGCCAAGCAGGACATCATCAACAAGGGCGGCACGGACTTCACGGTCCTGCCCGTCGCCCTGCACGGGGACGCGGCCTTCGCCGGCCAGGGTGTCGTCGCCGAGACGCTCAACATGTCGCAGCTGCGCGGCTACCGCACCGGTGGCACCGTGCACGTGGTGATCAACAACCAGGTCGGCTTCACCGCCGCCCCGGAGTCCTCGCGCTCCTCGATGTACGCCACCGACGTGGCGCGCATGATCGAGGCGCCGATCATCCACGTCAACGGTGACGACCCGGAGGCCGTGGTCCGCGTCGCGCGCCTCGCCTTCGAGTTCCGTCAGGCGTTCAACAAGGACGTCGTCATCGACCTCATCTGCTACCGCCGCCGCGGTCACAACGAGGGCGACAACCCGGAGTTCACCAACCCGCAGATGTACACCCTGATCGACAAGAAGCGTTCGGTGCGCAAGCTCTACACCGAGTCGCTCATCGGTCGCGGCGACATCACGCTGGAAGAGGCCGAGCAGGCGCTCCAGGACTTCCAGGGCCAGCTGGAGAAGGTCTTCGCGGAGGTCCGCGAAGCCACCTCGCAGTCGGCGGCCCCGCACGTCCGTGAGCCGCAGGCGGCCTTCCCGGTGGCCGTGGACACCTCGGTCTCCTCCGAGGTCGTCAAGCGGATCGCCGAGTCCCAGGTCAACATCCCGGAGCACATCACGGTGCACCCGCGCCTGATGCCGCAGATGCAGCGCCGTGCCGCTTCGGTGGAGAACGGCACGATCGACTGGGGCATGGGCGAGACCCTCGCCATCGGTTCGCTGCTGATGGAGGGCACCCCGGTCCGGCTCGCCGGCCAGGACACCCGCCGCGGCACCTTCGGCCAGCGCCACGCGGTGCTGGTCGACCAGGTGACCGGCGAGGACTACACCCCGCTGCTCTACCTCACCGAGGACCAGGCCCGTTACAACGTCTACGACTCGCTGCTCAGCGAGTACGCGGCGATGGGCTTCGAGTACGGCTACTCGCTGGCCCGCCCGGAGTCGCTGGTCGTCTGGGAAGCGCAGTTCGGTGACTTCGTCAACGGCGCGCAGACCGTCGTGGACGAGTTCATCTCGTCGGCCGAGCAGAAGTGGGGCCAGACGTCCGGCGTCACCCTGCTGCTGCCGCACGGTTACGAGGGCCAGGGCCCGGACCACTCGTCCGCCCGCCCGGAGCGCTTCCTCCAGATGTGCGGCCAGGACAACATGACGGTCGCCATGCCGACCCTGCCGTCGAACTACTTCCACCTCCTGCGGTGGCAGGTGCACAACCCGCACCACAAGCCGCTGATCGTCTTCACCCCGAAGTCGATGCTCCGCCTCAAGGCGGCGTCCTCGTCGGTGGAGGAGTTCACCACCGGCGGCTTCCGCCCGGTGATCGGCGACGCGTCGGTGAGCCCCGAGAACGTCCGCAAGGTCGTCTTCTGCGCCGGCAAGCTGTACTACGACCTCGACGCCGAGCGCCAGAAGCGTGGCGACACGGAGACCGCGATCATCCGGCTGGAGCGCCTGTACCCGCTGCCGGGTGCGGAGCTCCAGGCCGAGATCGCCAAGTACCCGAACGCCGAGAAGTACCTCTGGGCGCAGGAGGAACCGGCGAACCAGGGTGCGTGGCCGTTCATCGCGCTCAACCTGATCGACCACCTGGACCTGGCCGTCGGCGCCGACGTCCCGCACCACGAGCGTCTGCGCCGCATCTCGCGGCCGGCAGGCTCGTCGCCGGCCGTCGGTTCGGCCAAGCGCCACCAGGCGGAGCAGGCTCAGCTGGTCGCCGAGGTCTTCGAGGCCTGACCGGCAGCGGTACCCGCTCGACGACAGGGACCGGCCCCCACCAGCACCGCGGTGGGGGCCGGTCCCTGTTCCCGTGCTGCTGTGTGGCGGGGGCCGGGGGCGCCCTACCCTGAGTGGAGAACATCCGCAGGCAGGCATCAGGAGCACGTTGTGTATTTCACCGACCGGGGCATCGAGGAGCTGGAGAAGCGGCGCGGCGAGGAGGAGGTCACCTTCGAGTGGCTGGCCGAGCAGCTGCGTACCTTCGTCGACCTCAACCCCGACTTCGAGGTGCCGGTCGAGCGGCTGGCGACCTGGCTGGCACGTCTGGACGACGACGAAGAGGACGACGAGTGACGTGACGCGGCCGGTGGGGCTTTCCGGTCCGTAAGGCCACCGGGCCCCGCCCGGCGGCCCGGGGCCCGGGGCCCGGTCGGAGCGGGCTGCCCGTTCACCGGCCCGGCAGCGCCTCGCGTACCGCCGCCCGGGCCCTGACCTCGTTGTACGCGAGTCCCAGCACCCCCTGCGCGAGCAGGATCCCGCCCGCCGCCGTCCAGCCGCCACTGCGGCGGAACGCCCCCCACAGGGCCAGTGGGGCGCCGACGAGCACCTGCGTGGTGGCCACCGCACGCGCGCGGGGTCCGAGCATCCAGGGGCCGAGGCCGCTGCTCTCCACGGCGTCGAGTTCCACGCGCACGGCGTCCCGCCAGCCCGCCCACTCGATCCGTCCGGTGCCCGGCAGCGCCCGGGCCGCCTCCCGCAGTTCCTCGGTGCTCCGGCCCGGTTCCAGTCCCGGCCGAAGCTCCACTCCGGTACGGGTGAGCAGGCCGAGCAGCGTCCGCAGCCGCGCACAGCCGTCCGCGTGCGGGTCGGGGCGGGTCAGGGTCTGCAGCGCCTGTACGTCGAGCACCGGGTCGAGATCCAGCCGTGCCGCGAACGTGGTCATCGCCTCGTCCTCGCCGACCGCGGTGCCGTCCGCCAGCCAGACGTATCCGACCGGGCGGCGGAAGCCCGACGCGAGCACGCAGCCGGCCCGGGTGGCGTCCCACCAGAGCGCGACGACCGGCCAGGTGGAGGAGACCGCGAGAGCCGCCGCCCAGCCCGTCAGTACCCGGTCGACCGGTTCGGCGGGTTCGGCGGGCGTGTCCCGCCAGGCCCGTCCCTCCGGCACCAGCACGCTCCACTCCTCACCGGCCGGGATGAGGAGCATGCGTTCGCGCAGGAGGTGGGCCAGGGGCCGCACGGTCTCGGGGTCCGCCCGGCACAGCAGCAGAGCTCCCACGGGTGTCGCGTTCATGCCTCACACGCTAGGGCAATTCATCAGGGTATGAGCCGTTTTGGTGCTTACGCGGCACCCCGGACAGCCCTCCGCCCTTGACTCCACCGATCCGCGATATATCGTGTTCCGGAGAGACGCGATATGTTGCGTCGTGCCACGCTCTCTGGAGGTCACACCCATGCCTGTGTCGACGTGGACCGTCGCCGAGCCACTGAAACTCGCCTTCGCCGAGCAGGTGACCGCGCTCAGGGTGCGGGTCGTCAACGGCACCGTCAACGTGGTCGGCTCCGAGGAGCCCGAGGCCCGACTGGAAGTCTCGTCCATCGACGGCCCGCCGCTCATCGTCACCTTCGACGACGGCGTCCTGTCGGTGACCTACGAGGACCTGCCCTGGAAGAGCTTCCTCAAGTGGCTCGACCGCAACGGCCGTTCCCGCAGCGCCGCGGTCACCCTGGCGATACCCGCCTCCGCGTCCGTCGAGGTCGGCGTCGTCGGTGCCGGGGCGTTCGTCTCGGGCATCCGGGGCCGTACCGACGTACGCGGCGTCACCGGCGACACCACCCTTGTCGCGCTCGCCGGGGAGGTCCGCGGCGAAACGGTCTCCGGCGGCCTGGAGGCGCAGGCCGTCACGGGCGACCTCCGCTTCAAGTCGGTCTCCGGCGATCTCACCGTGGTGGAGGGCGCGGGCACCTCGGTGCGCGCCGATTCGGTCAGCGGCGACATGGTGCTGGACCTCGACGCCTCCGGAGCGCCGACCGACATCCGGCTCGCCACGGTCTCCGGCGCCATCGCGATCCGGCTGCCCCACCCGGCGGACGCCCGGGTCGAGGCGAACACGGCGAGCGGCGCCGTCTCCAACGCCTTCGAGGACCTGCGGGTCGGCGGCCAGTGGGGCGCGAAGAAGATCACCGGCACGCTGGGCGCCGGTACGGGCAGGCTCAAGGCGACGACCGTGTCCGGCTCGATCGCGCTGCTGCGCCGCCCGCCGTCCGAGGACGAACCGTACGTTGCCGAGCCGACCGGAAAGGCGCTCTGACATGCCCCCCGTATTCGCCCACGGCCGCCTGCGCCTCTACCTGCTGAAGCTGCTCGACGAGGCGCCGCGCCACGGTTACGAGGTGATCCGGCTGCTGGAGGAACGCTTCCAGGGCCTGTACGCCCCGTCCGCCGGCACGGTCTACCCCCGGCTGGCCAAGCTGGAGGCGGAGGGACTGGTCACCCACGCGACGGAAGGCGGCCGGAAGGTCTACTCGATCACCGACGCGGGCCGCGCCGAACTCGCCGGCCGCACCGGCGAACTCGCCGATCTGGAGCTGGAGATCCGGGAGTCCGTCTCCGAGCTGGCCGCCGAGATCCGCGAGGACGTCCGGGGCGCGGCCGGCAAGCTGCGCAGCGACATGCGCGCCGCCGCGTCCGCCTCCCGCCACCGGCCGGACTCCGGTGGACCCGGCGGCGCCAGAAGCGACTGGGAGTCCCTCATCGGCGATCTGGGAGACCTCGCGAAGGTGGGAAACCTGGGCGACTTCACGGAGAAGGACGCCTGGCGCAAGGCCAAGGAGGAGTTGCGCCAGGCCAAGCAGGAATGGAAGGAGCAGGCGCGCCGGGCGAAGGACGAGTCGCGGCGCGCCCGCGAGGACGCGCAAGCGGCCCGCCGCCAGGCGAAGGAGGCCGACGAGCGGGCCCGCGAGCAGATGCGGAACGCCGCCCGCCAGGTGCAGGAGCACTTCGCGCGGGGCGACTGGCCCGCCGGGGTCCGCGACGGCCTGGCAGAGATCACCGGCCACCTCGCCGGCCTCGCCAAGACCGGCACCTGGCCGCCGGCCGACCGCACCGAGCACACACGCCCCCAGGGCACGGGGGCCCGGCCGACGGATCAGGAGCGTCCACGTCCGGACGGGACGGCCTCGGACGCGGCGACCTCGGACGCGGCGACCTCGGACGGGACGGCCGCCTCCCGTACGGCGCCCGGCCCCTCGCCCGACTGGGCCTCGGACGTGCAGGTCACGGGCGATCCGGCCCGCGACCTGGACCGGCTGCTGGACCGTTTCCGCGACGACATCCGCGACACCGCCCGCGACCGGGGCGTCACGGACGTGCAGGTGGCCGAGGCCCGTTCCCACCTCGCCACGGCGGCCTCCCGCGTCGACGCGCTGCTGCGCGGCGACGGCCCGCCCGACGGAGACGACCCGAAGGACCTGCGCAGAGCCTGAGGGACCTTCACGCGGAGAGGCCGCCACCCTGCGCCGCGTCGTCGAGGGTGACCTGGCCGAGCACCCGGTGGTCGACGTCCATCGTGGTGACGCGCAGCTCCTCGGC
>NZ_JBSFVR010000387.1:0-7038 GCF_053592415.1 Streptomyces sp. NPDC002690
ATCGGGGCCGGGGCGGGATGCGTGGGCGAGCAGGTCGCGCTCTACGAAGACGACCAGAAGAACCAGTTCAGCCTTGCCGTGTTCACCATGAAGGACCCGGGGGACACGGTGAAGGCGATCAAGGAGCTTTCCTCGGCCTTCGACGACTACCAAGTCGCCGTGCAGGCCCCGCCGCCCGGATCGGACCTGCCCACCCTGCCCGCCGACAGCGGACTGGTGCAGGCGTTCGACGGCTACGGCCGCGTGATGACGGTCGGTATGGGGCAGTGGTCGGACGGCCGCGACGCCGACCTCCAGCAACTGGTCGACCGCCTCGGCCCGTTGCAGCGGGCGGTCTCGGACAAGGCCGCCGCCTACGAGGGCTCCGGCTGATCCGGGCCGGCCACGCGCGACCCGTCCCGGCGCGACCTTCCCGCCCCCGGACGGTCCGGCGGGTGCCGCCTCCGGCCCGCCCGTCACGCCGCGCACCTGACGCCCGGCGTGCCGGCCCGGTCACCCGTCCGCCAGCACCACGCACGACTCGGCCGGCAGCCGCAGCAGTCCGTCCGCCCCCGGAGCCTCCACCGGCTCCCAGGCCGCCAGCACCCGCCCGGTGGCGGCCCGGTTCCGCCCGCCGCCCAGCGGGACGGTGGCGGGCCGGCCGGCGAGGTTGACGACGATCCGTACGTCGCCCCGGCGCAGCGCCAGCCACCTGGCCTCCTCGTCGAACGCGACCTTCACCGAGGCGAGGTCCGGGTCGCGCAGGTCCGGTGCGGCCCGGCGGAGCGCGATCAGCTCCCGGTACCAGGCGTGCAGCCGGTCGTGCGGCGCGCGCTCCGGTTCGCTCCAGTCCAGGCAGGAGCGTGCGCGGGTCGCCGGGTCCTGCGGGTCCGGGATGTCCTCCTCGGCCCAGCCGTGCGCCCCGAACTCCCGCCGCCTGCCGTTGCGCACCGCCTCGGCCAGCTCCGGATCGGTGTGGTCGGTGAAGAACTGCCAGGGGGTCCGCGCCCCCCACTCCTCGCCCATGAAGAGCATCGGGGTGAACGGGCCGGTCAGCACCAGCGCCGCCGCACAGGCCAGCAGGCCGGGGGAGAGGGAGGCGGCGAGCCGGTCGCCGAGGGCCCGGTTGCCGATCTGGTCGTGGGTCTGGGCGTACCCGACGAAGCGGTGGGCGGGCGTGCGGGTGACGTCGACCCGGCGGCCGTGCGCCCGCCCCCGGAAGCTGGAGTACGTACCGTCGTGGAAGAAGGCCCGGGTCACCGTCTTCGCCAGCGCGGCCAGCGGTGCGGCGGCGAAATCCGCGTAGTAGCCCTGCGCCTCGCCGGTGAGAGCGGTGTGCAGGGCATGGTGGAAGTCGTCGTTCCACTGGGCGTGCAGCCCCAGCCCACCGGCCGTGCGCGGGGTGGTCGTGCGGGGGTCGCAGAGGTCGGACTCGGCGATCAGCGTCAGCGGCCTGTCCACCTCGGCCGACAGGGCGTCCACCCCGGCGGCCAGTTCCTCCAGATAGGTCAGCGCCCGGGTGTCGGCGAGCGCGTGCACCGCGTCCAGCCGCAAGCCGTCGAGACGGTAGTCGCGCAGCCAGGCCAGCGCGCTGCCCAGCAGATACGCGCGCACCTCGTCCGAACCCGGCGCGTCCAGATTGACCGCCGCGCCCCACGGGGTGTGGTGCGTCTCGGTGAAGTACGGGCCGAAGGCCGGGAGGTAATTACCGGACGGGCCCAGGTGGTTGTGGACGACGTCCAGCAGCACCGCGAGGCCGAGCCCGTGCGCGGCGTCCACGAACCGCTTGAGCCCGGCCGGACCGCCGTACGGCTCGTGGACGGCCCAGAGCGACACGCCCTCGTACCCCCATCCGTGGGTACCGGGGAAGGGGCAGACCGGCATCAGCGACACGTGGGTGACGCCGAGTTCCGCCAGATGGCCGAGCTGCCGCGCCGCCGCGTCGAAGGTGCCCTCGCCGGTGTACGTACCGACGTGGAGCTCGTACAGCACGCCGCCCGGCAGCCCGCGTCCGGGCCAGTCGCTGCGCCAGACGTACGCGTCCTGGTCGACCACCGCGCTCAGCCCGTCCGGCCCGTCCGGCTGGCGCCGGGAACGCGGATCGGGGAGCGGTGGGCCGTCGTCCACGGAGAAGCCGTAGAGGTCACCGTCCGCCGCGTCCGCCTCGGCCGTCCACCAGCCCGCGCGGGACTCGTCGCGTCCCATCGCCGACCGTGCGCCGGACAGCTGGAGACCGACCGTCCCCGCCCCGGGGGCCCACACCTCGAACCGCATCCGCCACTCCCCGTCAGTCGTGTCAGTGATTCGTATGAAAAGCCGGATGTGCCGGAGGGAAGTCCGGACCAGCTTCCATGATCGGCTGAAGTCGTCCGCCCGGCCCCGGAATACTGGACCGGTTCCACGACGGGTGACCGAAGAGATGTCCCGTGTTCCGTGCATGCGCGCACAGGAGTGCGGAACACCCCTTAAGGTCTGCTCTGATCATTGCCCTGCCCG
Source organism: Streptomyces sp. NPDC002690 (assembly GCF_053592415.1). Taxonomy (NCBI): domain Bacteria; kingdom Bacillati; phylum Actinomycetota; class Actinomycetes; order Kitasatosporales; family Streptomycetaceae; genus Streptomyces; species Streptomyces sp. NPDC002690. Next base: position 2,476 of record NZ_JBSFVR010000387.1, read on the forward strand.
TTCCTGCTCATACGTACGCCGACGTACGGCTGATGGAGGCCGAAATGACCGTTCCGAAGTTCCCGCCGGGCTTTCTCTGGGGAGCCTCCGCCTCCGCGTTCCAGACCGAAGGAGCCGTCGACGCCGACGGGAAGGGTCTCTCCGGCTGGGACGCCTTCGCCGCCGTGCCCGGCCGCATCAAGGACGGTACGGACACCACCCGGGGGACCGGTTTCCTCGAACACTGGCGCGAGGACGTCGGCCTGCTCGCCGGACTCGGCGCCGACGCCTTCCGCTTCTCCATCAGCTGGCCCCGCGTGGTGCCCGGCGGCAGCGGCGCGGTCAACCCGGCCGGACTCGACTTCTACGACCGGCTCGTCGACGAACTCTGCGCCCGGGGCATCACCCCCGCGCCCACGCTCTACCACTGGGACACCCCGCTGCCGCTCGACGAGGAGGGCGGCTGGCTCAACCGCGACACCGCCTACCGGTTCGCGGAGTACGCGGGCATCGTCGCCGAACGCCTCGCCGACCGCGTCCCCATGTGGATCACCATCAACGAGCCCGCCGAAGTAACCCTGTTGGGCTACGCCCTCGGGGAGCACGCACCCGGCCGCACCCTGCTCTTCGACGCCCTGCCCGCCGCCCACCACCAGCTCCTCGCCCACGGACTGGCCGTCCGGGCACTGCGCGCCGCCGGGGCCTCCAACATCGGGATCGCCGTCTCGCACAGCCCCGTCTGGACGGCCGGCGACTCGGACGAGGACCGGGACGCGGCCGGGCTGTACGACACCCTCACCAACTGGCTCTTCGCCGACCCGCTGCTCGCCGGCCGCTACCCCGACGAGGGATTCGCCGCCCTGATGCCGGGCCCGGTCGCCGACGACCTGAAGACCATCTCCACCCCGCTGGACTGGTACGGCGTCAACTACTACAACCCCACTCTCGTCGGCGCGCCCCGCCGCCCCGAAGCACTCGAATCCTTCGCCGGGTTCGACATTCCCGCCGAACTCCCCTTCGGCATTCGGGAGATCGAGGGATACGAGAAGACGGACTTCGGATGGCCCGTCGTCCCGGACGGCCTGCGTGAGACGCTCGTCGGGCTCCGCGACCGCTACGGCGACCGGCTGCCGCCGCTCTACATCACCGAGAACGGCTGCGCGGTGGACGATGCCGTCAGTGACACCCGCCGGATCGCCTTCCTGGAGAGCCACTTGGGCGCGCTGCACGCGGCGATCGGTGAAGGAGTCGACGTACGCGGCTACTTCACCTGGTCGCTGACGGACAACGTCGAGTGGACCGAGGGTGCCAGCAAGCGCTTCGGGCTCGTCCACATCGACTACGAGACCCTGCGCCGGACCCCGAAGGAGTCCTACGCCTGGTACCGCGACGTCATCCGGGCCCAGCGGGCACCGGCCGGATCCGTCGCGGCGGAACAAGGCTCGCCGGGGATCGAGATCATCGGGCAGCAGGCCGCCGGTGCGGCGGAACCGGCCGGAGCCGAACCCGCCGTCGGGCCCGCCTGAACCCGGGGCGGGACGGGCGGGGCTTCCCGGCGGGGCCCCGGTGACCGATACTTCGCGCCATGGTTGCTCAATGGTGGACCCAGGCCGGCCTGGGGATATTCGTGCACTGGACGCCCGCGTCGGTCCCCGGCTGGGCCCCGCCCTACACCGCGCCCGCGGATCTGCCCCTGGCCGGGCGGGCCGCCCCGCTCGCCTGGACCTCGTACGCCGAGTGGTACGAGAACGGGCTCCGCTTCCCCGGCAGCCCGGTCTCCGCCCACCACCGGGCCACCTACGGCGACAAGCCGTACACCGATTTCGGCCGGGAGTTCGAGGACGGGCTGGCGGGCTGGGACCCCGCCGCGTGGGCACGCGCCTTCCGCGCCGCCGGGGCCCGCTACGCCGTCCTGGTCACCAAGCACCACGACGGCTACTGCCTCTGGCCCTCCGAAGTACGCAACCCGAACCGGGCGGGCTGGCACACCACCCGTGACGTGGTGGGCGAGTTCGCCGAAGCGGTCCGGGCCGAGGGGCTGCGCTTCGGCGTGTACTACTCCGGCGGACTCGACTGGACCTTCGACAACCGCCCGGTCGGCACCGCCGCCGACATGCTCGCCTCCGTGCCGCGCGGCGCGTACCCCGACTACGCCGACGCCCAATTGCGTGAGCTCATAAGGCGATACCGCCCGGACATCCTCTGGAACGACATCGCCTGGCCGTCCGGCGCCCCCGAGATCCGTCGGCTGATCGACTTCTACCGCTTCACCGTCCCGCACGGCGTGGTCAACGACCGGCTGCTGCCGCGCTCGCCGCTCTGGCGCACTTTCGCCTTCCCCGGAGCGGGGGCGCTGTACGACCGCTGGGAGCGGCGGACGATCGCCCAGGACGAGGGGTTCGTGCCGCGCAAGCCGCCCTACTACGACTTCCGTACACCGGAGTTCGCCCGCTACACGGGCCCCGACCCGTACGAGATCACCCGCGGCATCGACCACAGCTTCGGCTACAACCGCAACTCCCCGCCCGACGCCTTCCTCGACCGCGACACCCTCACCGCGCTGGTCCGGGAGACCGCGGCCGACGGAGGCAACCTCCTCCTCAACGTCGGACCGCGTGGCGAGGACGCCGCCATCCCCGAGGAGCAACTGCTGCGGCTGGAGTGGCTCGCGCAGGACCGGGCGGCGGAGGCGGAGACGACCGGTTGACCCCGGGGCGGGTGGTCGGTCCGGGACCGTCCGGTCCCGGACCGTTCAGTCCGGACCGTTCAGTCCCAGACCATGTTGAGCGCCCGCTCGAAGTTGACGTACCCCAGCCGCCGGAACGCCCCGGCCATCGGCTGGTTGCCGAGGTCCGTGGCGGCCCGGACGCGCTCGACCCCGTCCTGCGCGGCGAGCACCCGGGTGCCCTCGGCGAGCAGGTCGTCGACGTACCCCTGGCCGCGACGGCCGGGCAGCACGCCGATGTACGCGATGACCGGGTTGTAGTGGTTGCGCGCGGGGACGACGAACCCGACGGGCTCCCCGCCCGGAAGCTCGCCGACGCGCCACCAGTCGCGGGGGGTCGAGTAGCGCGCGAGCTCCTCGTCGTAGTGCCGCTCGGCCGCCTCGCGCGGCGACAGCCCGGATGCCAGGTCCTGCTTCCCGTGCGCGTCGAGGGTGCCCTCCATCACCGGGGTCATCAGCGCGACCAAGTCCTCGCGGTCCCTCACCGGCCGGAACCGCAGCCGCCCGGTGTCCTCGGGCACCGGGGTACCGGCCCGCCACTCCAGCCGCAGCCGCTCCACCAGCATCCGCGCCCCGGTCGCCCCCAGGGCCCCGGTGCGCGCCTCGACGACCGCCCGGGCCGCCGGGTCCTCCCGCCAGTTGGGCGGCACGAAGCGCTCGTACTCCGGCCGAGGGGCGTCCGGCGGCACCACGGCCGCCGTGGCGGCCTCCAGGAGGGCGGCACCGACCCGGAGGCGCTCGGCCGTGGGCAGGGTGTCGTCCACGTCGAAGAAGTCGAGCAGTGCGGGAACGGCATCCGGACCGGCGCCGGAGCCCCGCCACCAGCCGGCCCGCGCCACCACGCGGTCACCGTCCAGGGCCACCCACAGCCAGGACGGACTCCGTCGGCCGGAGGCGAGATCGTCGGCCAACTCGTGGTCGAGGACGTAGGACAGGCTCTGGAAGAGGGGCAGTTCGTCGGGGCCGGAAAGCGGTCGGCAGGACAGGCCGGGTACAGCGGGTGTCACGTTGCTCCAGGGGGTTGACGGCCCCGGTGATCACCGGGGGCTCGCGGCGGCAGACGTTAGCAGCGCACCGGGTGGCCGCGCATCGGCATTTCGGCCCCGGCGCGACGCCACCTGTCGACGCTCGGGGGGCCGCGACGCCGCTCGCGGACGCTTGACGCTCCGGTCCCTGACGCCGCTTCTGGACACCCCGGCCCGCTCGGCCCGACAATCACCGGGTGACGTCTTCCTCCGAGTTCCACACGTATCCCGCGCGGGTGTCCGACGCCCAGCGCGACCGTGTCCTCGGCGTGCTGAGGGAGGGCGCCGCGCAGGGCCGACTCTCCCACGACACCTTCCTGCGCCGGATGGAACTCGCCCTCGCCGCCCACCGGCCCGAGGACCTGGCTGCCCTCACCGCCGACCTGCGCGAGGAACGCGCCTGGAGCCGAAGCCTGTTGCGCGCGGTGGGCGGAGTCTCCGGTTTCCCCGGGCGGCTGCGCATGGCCTGGCAGGCCGGGAAGCTGCCCCGGCTCCTGCTGCCCGCTCCCGGACCGTACCCGCTGCTCATCGGACGTGACCCGGGCAACGGACTGCGGCTCAACCACGAGACGGTCTCCCGCAACCACGCCGAACTCACCGTACGCGGGCGGATCTGGCTGCTCCGCGACCTCGGCTCGACCAACGGCACCTGTGTCAACGGACAGCGGGTCGTCGGCGCGGTCCCGGTCCGGGAGGGCGACCAGGTGAGCTTCGGCCACATGACCTTCCGCCTGACCGCGCCCCCGCCCCTCCCGCCGGACCGGCAGGCGGCCCTCCCGCCGGACGGCCTGCCACCCCTCTGAGCCCGGCCGGTCCGCCGGCCCACCGCGGCCC
>NZ_JBSFVR010000388.1:0-7000 GCF_053592415.1 Streptomyces sp. NPDC002690
GGCCGCCACCGGTGCGGGTCAGCCGGTGGCGGCCGATGCCGCCGCCGACGCCTGGGTCTCGCCCCGGCTGCGGATCTGGTGGAAGGTGAAGTTGGTCAGGTCGTCGCCCGCCGTGAAGACGGCCTTGTCGTCCTTGGTGACGTTCTTGCCGTCGGTGAAACCGCTCACCGAGAAGTACGCGTACCGGCCGTACGAGTTGGCCGTACGGCGGCAGACCACCCCGGCCCGGCAGAACGTCGGCACACCGCCGCCGCTGAGCGAGGCGACCTGGCCCGACGACTCCTCGACGGCCTTCTTCGCTTGCGCCTCCGTGCCGAACACCGCGACCCCCACCGTGACCGCGACGCCGTCCCGCGTGTACGTGGCCCGGATCAGCTGGTCGCAGCCGTTCTTGGTGAGGACCGCGCCCAGCGTGCCCTGGGTGCCCGCGGCGCATTGCGTGGTGCGGTTCGTGGGGCCCTTGAGGTGCACGCGGTCGCCGGAGGTGAGCTTCTTGCCCGGGAAGAACCCCTCCACCGTGATCGGCAGCTCGTCCTTCTTCTCGTCCGAGATGAAGTCCATCGGGTCCGGCGGGGGAGCCGGGGCCACCGAGGAGAAGGACGGAGCCGGCTCCGCGGACTCCGGCGGCAGATCCTCCGGACCCGGCAGCGCGCTCGCGCTCGGACCGGCCTCGGGATCGCCGTTGCCCGCCGACACCACCGCCGTCGCCACGATCGCCGCGACGGCCGCCGTCGCCAGCGCACCGCCCCCGATCAGCAACCACTTGCGGCGCCTGCTCTTCGCCGCGGACTCCTCGGCCAGCGCCGCCCAGTCCGGAGTCTGACTGCCCCCGGGCCCCCAGGAGGGCCCCCCATGCCCAAAGCTCATGGGGCGCATCCTAGAGGTTCTCGGACGGTGAGCGGCGGTCGTCGCACGGGTCCTCCGGGAATCCGTTTGGGTCACAGCGCCCGCGCACCGGACAATGGCCGGCATGGGACATCTCGAAGCGGGCCACCTGGAGTACTACCTACCGGACGGGCGGGTGCTGCTCGGCGACGCTTCCTTCCGGGTCGCCGACGGTGCCGTGGTGGCCCTCGTAGGCGCCAACGGGGCCGGTAAGACGACGCTGCTGCGTCTGCTCTCCGGCGAGCTCCAGCCGCACGGCGGCACCGTCTCGGTGAGCGGCGGCCTCGGCGTGATGGGCCAGTTCGTCGGCTCCGTACGCGACGGGCAGACCGTCCGTGACCTGCTGGTCTCCGTGGCGCACCCGCAGATCCGGGCCGCCGCGAAGGCGGTGGACGATGCCGAGGAGCTGATCCTCACCGTCGACGACGAGGCCGCGCAGATGAAGTACGCGCAAGCCCTCAGCGACTGGGCGGAGGTGCGCGGCTACGAGGCGGAGACCCTCTGGGACATGTGCACCACGGCCGCGCTCGGCGTCCCGTACGACAAGGCGCAGTACCGCGAGGCGCGCACCCTCAGCGGCGGCGAGCAGAAGCGCCTGGTCCTCGAAGCACTGCTGCGCGGACCCGACGAGGTACTGCTCCTCGACGAGCCGGACAACTACCTCGACGTCCCCGGCAAGCGCTGGCTGGAGGAGAAGCTCAAGGAGACCCGTAAGACGGTCCTCTTCGTCTCCCACGACCGCGAGCTGCTCTCCCGGGCCGCCGAGAAGATCGTCAGTGTCGAGCCCGGCGTGGCCGGCAGCGACGTCTGGGTGCACGGTGGCGGCTTCGACACCTACCACCAGGCCCGCAAGGACCGGTTCGCCCGGTTCGAGGAGCTGCTGCGCCGCTGGCAGGAGGAGCACGCCCGGCTGCGCGCCCTCGTCCTGCGGATGCGGCAGCAGGCGGCCATCAGCCCCGACATGGCCAACCGCTACCACGCCATGCAGACCCGCTTCAAGAAGTTCGAGGACGCCGGCCCGCCGCCCGAGCCGCCCCGCGAGCAGGACATCCGGATGCGACTGCGCGGCGGACGCACCGGTGTCCGCGCGGTGACCTGCACGCGGCTGGAGCTCACCGGCCTGATGAAACCGTTCGACCTGGAGATCTTCTACGGCGAACGGGTCGCCGTCCTCGGCTCCAACGGCTCCGGGAAGTCCCACTTCCTGCGCCTCCTCGCCGGGGAGCCGGTCGCGCACACCGGCGAGTACAAGCTCGGCGCCCGGGTGGTGGCCGGCCACTTCGCCCAGACCCACGCCCACCCGGAGCTGCTCGGCAAGACCCTGGTGGAGATCCTCTGGAGCGAGCAGGCCAAGGACCGGGGCGCCGCGATGGGCGTGCTGCGCAGGTACGAGCTGGAGCGCCAGGGCGACCAGCCCTTCGAGAAGCTCTCCGGCGGGCAGCAGGCCCGCTTCCAGATCCTGCTGCTGGAGCTGTCCGGCACCACCGCGCTGCTGCTGGACGAGCCCACGGACAACCTGGACCTGGAGTCCGCCGAGGCGCTCCAGGACGGCCTGGAGGCGTACGACGGGACCGTGATGGCCGTCACCCACGACCGGTGGTTCGCGAAGTCCTTCGACCGGTACCTCGTCTTCGGTTCGGACGGCGTGGTGCGCGAGACGACCGAGCCGGTCTGGGACGAGCGCAGGGTCGAGCGGACCCGCTGAGGGCCGTCCCGCGTGTCCTGCGCGTGTTCCGCGTGCTCCGCGTGCTCCGCGTGTTCCGCGTGTTCCGGCGGGGGCGCCGGACCTTTCGTCCGCCCCGTAACCACGGGGTCCGGCGGGGCCGGGCGAGGGTCATTTTGACCCGTGCGGGGGGCCCCGGGTAGTCTTCTGGTTTGTTATGCGTATTGGCTTGGTCGTTCTCACGCGAGGGGCCCTTACGCCGGTCCACCGGGCCGATGACCAGCGGCAGGCACTCGGGTTGCGTCCCCGCAGCGCCGCCAAGGCTGGTGGAATCGTCCGGGTGGCCTTGTCAGGACTCCACTCACTGAAGAAGCGAAGGCTACGACCGTGCGTACGTACAGCCCCAAGCCCGGAGATGTGACGCGCCAGTGGCACGTCATCGACGCTCAGGACATCGTCCTGGGTCGTCTGGCCACCACGGCTGCGAACCTCCTCCGAGGCAAGCACAAGGCGATTTACGCCCCCCACATGGACATGGGCGACTTCGTCATCATCATCAACGCCGACAAGGTTCACCTGTCCGGCAACAAGAAGACCCAGAAGATGGCGTACCGCCACTCCGGCTTCCCGGGTGGTCTCCGCTCGGTCCGCTACGACGAGCTGCTCTCCAAGAACCCGGAGAAGGCCGTCGAGAAGGCCATCAAGGGCATGATCCCCAAGAACACCCTGGGTCGGCAGATGCTGTCGAAGCTCAAGGTCTACGCGGGCGACCAGCACCCGCACGCTGCGCAGCAGCCGGTCCCGTTCGAGATCACCCAGGTCGCGCAGTAGTTCCGGCCTCCCCCTAAGACCATAAGAAAGATCTGAGGAGAATCGTGGCCGAGACCACTGTTGAGACCGTCGAGGGCACCGAGGGCGAGGAGACCTTCGCCGAGGTGACCACCTTCGAGTCCGAGGTCCCCGTCGAGGGTGAGTACACCTCCGAGTCGCTCGCCGGCCGCTTCGGCGACCCGCAGCCCGCCGCCGGCCTTGGCCGTCGCAAGAACGCCATCGCCCGCGTCCGGATCGTTCCGGGCACCGGCAAGTGGAAGATCAACGGTCGCACCCTTGAGGACTACTTCCCCAACAAGGTGCACCAGCAGGAAGTCAACGAGCCCTTCAAGGTGCTCGAGCTCGACAACCGCTACGACGTCATCGCCCGCATCTCGGGTGGCGGCGTCTCGGGTCAGGCCGGTGCCCTGCGCCTCGGCGTCGCCCGTGCGCTGAACGAGGCTGACGTGGACAACAACCGCGCCACGCTGAAGAAGGCCGGCTTCCTCTCCCGCGACGACCGTGCGGTCGAGCGCAAGAAGGCCGGTCTCAAGAAGGCCCGCAAGGCGCCGCAGTACAGCAAGCGCTAAATCCCGCCTGCTCGTCTGCTTCACACGTTCGCCCCGGCGGCACACACCGTGCTGTCGGGGCGTTCGTTTATCGCCTCTCACGGGCGTATAACGGCATAAGACGTTCATCGGCGCATCCGGGCCCCTCACGTCCTCAGCGGTGTGAAGTGTGGTGGTTTGCACCTTTTTGGCTTTTGTTAATTATTGTGCTTTTGCGGTTGTCGGAGCATCTCGGAGGACACCAGTGGGACGACTCTTCGGTACGGACGGCGTGCGCGGTGTCGCCAACGCGGATCTCACGGCCGAGCTGGCACTCGGTCTGTCGGTCGCGGCGGCGCACGTTCTCGCCGAGGCGGGCACCTTCGAGGGGCACCGCCCCACGGCCGTGGTCGGCCGCGATCCCCGAGCCTCCGGAGAGTTCCTCGAAGCAGCCGTGGTGGCCGGTCTCGCCAGCGCGGGCGTCGACGTCCTGCGGGTCGGTGTGCTGCCCACGCCGGCCGTGGCGTACCTCACCGGTGTGCTCGGTGCCGACATCGGCGTGATGCTCTCCGCCAGCCACAACGCCATGCCCGACAACGGCATCAAGTTCTTCGCGCGCGGCGGCCACAAGCTCGCCGACGAGCTGGAGGACCGCATCGAGACCGTCTACGACCAGCACCGCACCGGCGCCCCCTGGGCCCGCCCCACCGGCGCCGGCGTGGGCCGCGTCACCGACTACACCGAGGGCTTCGAGCGGTACGTCTCCCACCTCATCGGCGTCCTGCCGAACCGGCTCGACGGCCTCAAGGTGGTGCTCGACGAGGCGCACGGCGCCGCCGCCTTCGTCTCCCCGGAGGCGTTCGCGCGGGCCGGCGCGGAGGTCGTCACCATCGGTGCCGACCCCGACGGCCTCAACATCAACGACGGCTGCGGCTCCACCCACCTCGGCCTCCTCCAGGCCGCCGTCGTCGAGAACGGCGCCGACTTCGGCATCGCGCACGACGGCGACGCCGACCGCTGCCTCGCCGTCGACGCCCAGGGCAACGAGATCGACGGAGACCAGATCCTCGCCGTCCTCGCCCTCGCGATGCGCGACGCCGGACAGCTCCGCGGCAACACCGTCGTCGGCACGGTCATGTCCAACCTCGGCTTCAAGATGGCCATGGAGCGCGAGGGCATCGAGCTCGTCCAGACCGCGGTCGGCGACCGGTACGTCCTGGAGTCCATGAAGGCCGAGGGGTACGCGCTCGGCGGCGAGCAGTCCGGCCACGTCATCGTGCTGGACCACGCCACGACCGGCGACGGCACCCTGACCGGCCTGATGCTGGCGGCCCGCGTCGCCGCCACCGGCCGCACCCTCGCCGAGCTCGCGGGCGTCATGCAGCGCCTGCCCCAGGTCCTCGTCAACGTCCCCGACGTCGACAAGTCCCGCGTCTCCACCTCCGCCGAACTGGCCGCCGCCGTCGCAGAGGCCGAGCGCGAACTCGGCGCCACCGGCCGGGTCCTGCTCCGCAAGTCCGGCACCGAGCCGCTGGTACGCGTCATGGTGGAGGCCGCCGACTTCGGCCAGGCCCAGGCCATCGCGGGCCGGCTGGCCGACGTGGTGAAGTCCGCACTGGGCTGAGGTTTTTGACCACGCGTCACGGCGGGGCGGCTCTCCTTGTGAGGGCCGCCCCGCCGTCGTTCCGCCGCCGTGCTTTCTACAGCTTCCGCAGGGAGAGCCGCTGCACCTTGTGGTCCGGCCCCTTGCGCAGCACCAGGGTGGCCCGGCTGCGGGTGGGCGCCACGTTCTCCAGCAGGTTCGGCTTGTTGATGGTCCGCCAGGTGGTGCGCGCGTACTCCATGGCCTCCTCCTCGGAGACCTGGGTGTACTTCGTGAAGTACGAGGACGGGTCCTGGAACGCCGTCTCGCGGAGCTTGCGGAACCGGTCGAGGTACCAGCTCTCGATGTCCTCGGCGCGCGCGTCCACGTACACGCTGAAGTCGAAGTAGTCCGCGAGCCCCACCCTGGTCCGCCCGTCGCTGCCGGGCAGCGCGGGCTGCAGGACGTTCAGCCCCTCCACGATCAGGATGTCCGGGCGGCGCACGGTGAGCCGCTCACCGGGCACGATGTCGTAGATCAGGTGCGAGTAGACGGGGGCCGTGACCTCGGCTTTCCCCGACTTCACGTCCGCGACGAACCGGGTCAGGGCCCGCCGGTCGTACGACTCGGGGAACCCCTTCCGCGAGGTCAGCCCGCGCGCCCGCAGCTCCTTCATCGGCAGCAGGAACCCGTCCGTGGTCACCAGCTCCACCCGGGGGTGCTCCGGCCACCGCGCCAGCAGCGCCTGGAGCAGGCGGGCACTGGTCGACTTCCCGACCGCCACGCTCCCCGCGACCCCTATGACGAACGGGGTACCGCGCTGCGCCCCGTGCCCGTTGCCCGCGTCCCCGAGGAAGGTGTTCAGGGCGCCGCGCAGGCCCGAGGTGGCCTGCACGTACAGGTTGAGCAGCCGGGAGAGCGGGAGGTAGACCTCGCGGACCTCGTCGAGGTCGATGACGTCACCGAGGCCACGCAGCCGCTCCACCTCCTCGGCGGTCAGCGGCAACGGCGTCTTGTCGCGGAGGGCACTCCACTCGGCGCGCGAGAGGTCGACGTAGGGCGTCGGCCCGTGCTCGGTCCGGCGCTGGGTGCCACGGGGCGGCGATGTGATCACGTACTCATTGTTACGGGAGTTTGAACGGAGCGGGGGGTGGGGTCCCTCACGTGGGCGTGGGGTTGCGCGGTGGTCGCCCGGTGCAAGACCGCGGGCCCGCACCCCGGGTGGGGTACGGGCCCGCAGAGGAAGCCGGCCGGTGGGCCGGTTCAGGCCAGAGACACGGATTGTGTCTCGACGACCGCGAGGGGTACAGCGAGGCCCTTGGGGGCCTTGGTCCCCTCGGTGGCTGCGACGGTGGTGGTGAAGAGTGCGATGGTGGATCCCCTGCGCATGACGGCGATCTTCTCGGGCGTGTCCGTCCCGTCGGCGCCTTCGACGCGTTGGGTGATGCCGAAGCCCATGGCCTGGTCGGCGCCCGGGGGTGCCAGTTCGCGGGTGGCGGCGGTGACCCGGTG
>NZ_JBSFVR010000389.1:0-6968 GCF_053592415.1 Streptomyces sp. NPDC002690
AACGGCGTCGTCGAACAGACCCGCCGCCACGCCGCCGTCGCCGCCCTCCTGCGCGTCCCCCACGTCGTCCTCGCCGTCAACAAGATGGACCTCGTCGACTACCAGGAGTCGGTGTTCGCCGCGATAGCGAAGGAGTTCACCGCGTACGCGGCCTCCCTCGGCGTCCCGGAGATCACCGCGATCCCCATCTCCGCACTGGCCGGGGACAACGTCGTGGACCCGTCCGCGCACATGGACTGGTACGGCGGCCCGACGGTCCTGGAGCACCTGGAGACCGTCCCGGTCAGCCACGACCTCACCGCGTGCCCGGCCCGCTTCCCGGTGCAGTACGTGATCCGGCCGCAGACCGCGGAGCACCCGGACTACCGGGGCTACGCGGGCCAGATCGCCTCCGGTGTACTGCGGGTCGGCGAGCCCGTCACCGTACTGCCCTCGGGCCGTACGACGACGGTCGCGGGCATCGACGCGCTGGGCGAGAGCGTGGACGCCGCGTGGGCCCCGCAGTCGGTGACCGTGCGGCTCACGGACGACGTGGACGTCTCCCGCGGCGACCTGATCGCGCCGAGCGGCAGCCTCCCGGCCTCGACGCAGGACGTCGAGGCGACCGTCTGCCACGTCGCCGACCAGCCGCTCTCGGTCGGCCAGCGGGTGCTGCTGAAGCACACCACCCGCACGGTCAAGGCGATCGTGAAGGACATCCCCTCGCGACTCACCCTCGACGACCTCTCCCAGCACCCCGCCCCGGGGCAGCTGGTCGCCAACGACATAGGGCGGGTGGTGGTCCGTACCGCCGAACCGCTCGCGCTCGACGCGTACGCCGACTCCCGGCGTACCGGCTCGTTCCTGTTGATCGACCCCGCCGACGGTACGACCCTCTCGGCCGGCATGGCGGGCGCCTCGTTCGCCGAAGCCGTCCGGGGCGGGTCCGCACCCGAAGCGGCCGAAGACGACGCCGAATGGGACTTCTGATGAGAACCGATTTCTTCTCCTCCTTCGCGAAAGAGGGCGGCCGGGTGGGCAGCGGTGCCCTCGGCAGCGGCCAGGGCGGAGTGGCGCGATGTGCGTGAAGACGTACGCGCACTGCCTGCGCGCCCTCCCGCACCACCCGCACCGCCCGTACAGACGAAGACCTGCCGACCGCCCGGCCACGCCCTCGGAGAACCGAGGGACGTAGAGCCCGGCCAACGAGAGGAAAGCCTCCCGTGCCAGCCACCCGTACCACCGTCCGCCGCAGCCTGCTCGCTGCCGCCGCACTGCCGCTGCTCGCCGTGGTTCTCACCGCCTGCGGCTACGGCTCCGAGTCGACCGACGACGACTCGAAGAAGACGGACGCCGCCGCCACCGCCGGGGCGGAAAAGCTCTCCGCGGACACCGTGAGCATCGGGTACTTCCCGAACCTCACGCACGCCACCGCCCTGGTCGGAGTCCAGGAGGGCACCTTCCAGAAGGAGCTCGGCGGCACGAAGGTCAAGACCTCGACCTTCAACGCGGGCCCGTCCGAGATCGAGGCGCTCAACGCCGGATCGATCGACATCGGCTTCATCGGCCCCTCTCCGTCGATCAACGGCTACACCAAGTCCCAGGGCAAGGGCCTGCGGATCATCGGTGGTTCGGCCTCCGGCGGCGTGAAGCTCGTCGTCAACCCGGACAAGATCAAGACGCTGGCAGACCTCAAGGGCAAGAAGATCGCCACCCCGCAGCTCGGCAACACGCAGGACGTGGCGTTCCTCAACTGGATATCCGAGCAGGGCTGGAAGGTCGACGCGCAGAGCGGCAAGGGCGACGTCTCCGTCGTCCGCTCGGACAACAAGGTGACTCCGGACGCCTACAAGGCCGGTTCCCTGGACGGCGCCTGGGTGCCGGAGCCGACCGCCTCCAAGCTGGTCTCCGAGGGCGCCAAGGTGCTGCTCGACGAGACGACGCTGTGGCCGGACAACAAGTTCGTCATCACCAACATCATCGTGTCGCAGAAGTTCCTGACCGAGCACCCCGACGTGGTCGAGGCGGTCCTGCGCGGTTCGGTGAAGACGAACAAGTGGATCAACGAGAACCCGGACCTGGCGAAGGCGTCCGCCAACAAGGCGCTCGAAGCCCTGAGCGGCAAGGCGCTCGCCCCCGAGATCCTCGACCCGGCCTGGAAGTCGATCCTGGTCACCAATGACCCGCTGGCCGCCACGCTGAACGCGGAGGCCGACCACGCGGTGAAGGCGGGCCTGCTGGAGAAGCCCAACCTGGACGGCATCTACGACCTGACCCTGCTCAACAAGGTCCTGAAGGCCGAGGGCGAGCCCGCGGTCGACGACGCCGGTCTCGGCGTCAAGTAGTCCGTCCGCCCAACCGAACCAGGATTCCCAGGAGGTGACGACCATGGCGACCAGTACCCTCACCAAGGCCGAGGACCGCGCGTCGGTCGAGCACGCCGCTCGTATCAGCCACGTATCGAAGTCCTTCGCCGGCCCCACCGGTCAGCAGCTCGTCCTGGACGACATCACGCTCGATGTCGCTCCCGGCGAGTTCGTCACCCTCCTGGGAGCCTCCGGGTGCGGCAAGTCGACGCTGCTCAACCTGGTGGCCGGACTCGACCGCCCGTCCGCGGGGTCCATCGAGACCCCCGGCGGGCGGCCGGCCCTCATGTTCCAGGAACACGCCCTCTTCCCGTGGCTCACCGCGGGCAAGAACATCGAACTCGCCCTGCGGCTGCGCGGGGTGCCCAAGGCCGAACGCCGCCCCGAGGCGGAGCGGCTGCTCGAACTCGTACGCCTGGGCGGGGCGTACGGCAAGCGGGTGCACGAGCTCTCCGGCGGCATGCGCCAGCGGGTCGCGATGGCCCGCGCGCTCGCCCAGGACAGCCAACTGCTGTTGATGGACGAGCCGTTCGCGGCGCTCGACGCGATCACCCGCGACGTGCTGCACGACGAACTGACCCGGATCTGGCGGGAGACCAACGCCACGGTCCTCTTCGTCACCCACAACGTGCGCGAGGCGGTACGCCTTGCACAGCGGGTCGTACTGCTGTCGTCCCGGCCGGGACGGATCGCCCGCGAGTGGACCGTCGGCATCGAACACCCGCGCCGCATCGAGGACTCCGCCGTCGCGGAGCTGTCCGTCGAGATCACCGAAGAACTGCGTGGGGAGATCCGCCGCCATGGCCAGCACTGACATCAAGTCCGCCGAGGACAGGGCGGGCACGGACGGCCCGGCGAAGCGGGACGACCTCGCGGGCCTGGAGGCCGGGCTCGACGCGCTGGACGCCGTCCAGTCGCACCGCACCCCGGTGCGGGAGGTCCTCGTGGCCAAGGTTCTGCCGCCTGTCTTGGCGGTGGTCCTGGTCGTCCTGGTCTGGCAGGTGCTGGTCTGGGCGAAGGTCACCGACGACTACAAGTTGCCGCCGCCCGCCGCCGTCTGGGACAGCGCACAGGACATGTGGGTCAAGGGCACGCTGCTGGAGGTCATCTGGACCAGCGTGTCGCGGGGTCTGTTCGGCTTCGTGCTCGCGGTCGTCATCGGTACGCCGCTCGGTCTGGTGGTAGCCCGGGTGCGGTTCGTCCGGGCGGCGATCGGGCCGATCCTCTCCGGCCTCCAGTCGCTGCCCTCGGTGGCCTGGGTCGCTCCGGCCGTCATCTGGATCGGACTCCAGGACTCGATGATGTACGCGGTGATCCTGCTCGGCGCCGTGCCGTCGATCGCCAACGGCCTGGTGTCCGGCGTCGACCAGGTCCCGCCGCTCTTCCTGCGCGCGGGCCGCACCATCGGCGCCACCGGGCTGCGCGGCACCTGGCACATCGTGCTGCCCGCGGCGCTGCCGGGCTACCTCGCGGGGCTGAAGCAGGGCTGGGCCTTCTCCTGGCGCTCCCTGATGGCCGCCGAGATCATCGCCTCCTCGCCCGATCTCGGTCTGGGACTGGGCCAGTTGCTGGAGAACGGCCGCAACAACTTCGACATGCCCGGCATCTTCCTGTCGATCCTGCTCATCCTGTTCGTCGGTGTCGCGATCGACCTGCTGATCTTCAGTCCGCTGGAGCGGTGGGTGCTGCGCAGCCGCGGTCTTCTCGTCAAGAACTGAGTCACGCCCATGCACGCACCCGTCCTTCTCGTCATCGCCCACGGCAGCCGCGATCCGCGGCACGCGGCGACCGTGCACGCGCTCACCGCGCGGGTACGGTCGCTGCGGCCGGGGCTCCGCGTGGAGACGGGCTTCCTCGACTTCAACGCGCCGTCGGTGCCCCGGGTACTGGAGCGCCTGAGCCCCCGGAACGCACCGGGTGCGGAAGAGGTCGTCGCGCTGCCGCTGCTGCTCACCCGGGCCTTCCACGCCAAGTCCGACATCCCGTCGGTGCTGCGCGAGGCCCGGGCCCGGCTGCCCCGGCTGCGCATCCGGCAGGCAGGCGTCCTCGGCCCGTCCCCGCTGCTCCTGACCGCCCTGGAGCAGCGGCTGTACGAGGCCGGGGTCACCGCCGCCGACAGACGCTCGACGGGGCTGGTCCTGGCCTCGGCGGGCTCCACGGACCCGGAGGCGATCGCAGTGATCGCTGAAATCGCGCGGGAGCTGCGGCACACCGGTTGGTGCGCCGTGCGGCCTGCGTTCGCCTCCGCCAATTCTCCCGGCGGGTTCCCCGCCACCGCGGACGCGGTGCGCGCGCTGCGCGCCGACGGCGTGGACCGGGTGGCGGTGGCGCCGTACGTCGTCGCGCCCGGCCGGCTTCCGGACCGGATCGTCGCGGGTGCGGCCGAGGCCGGCGCGGACGTGCTCTCCGGGGTACTCGGGGCTTCCTCGGCCCTGGCCCGGCTGCTGCTGGCGCGGTACGACGAGGCACGGGCGGACCACGCGCTCTCCCTGTCGGCCTGAAAGCTCCCCCGCCGAGCCGACCCGGCCCGAAGTTCCCCCGCCGAACCGACCCGGCTCCCCGTCCGCATCCCGGACCGATATGGTCCACCTGTCGGATGCATGGATGTAAGGAGCACTCATCGTGACCACGGCCCCCGTCACCACCCCCCTCCCCTTCCCTCCCGGCCCCTCCCCCGAGACACCCGTACCGGTGATCCAGGCGGACGAGGTCGCCGTGGTCCGTGACGGCAGGGCGATCCTGGACACCGTCTCGCTCACCGTCCGGCAGGGCGAGCACTGGGCGCTGCTGGGTGCCAACGGCGCCGGGAAGAGCACCTTGCTGGGGCTGCTCGGCGCGGTCACCCACCCGACCCGGGGTGCGGTGCAGGTGCTCGGCAGGACGCTGGGCCGAGTGGATCTGCGGGAGCTGCGGACCCTGCTCGGCCACGTCAATCCCCGTCACCCGCTCCAGTCGGCGTTGACGGTACGTCAGGTGTGTCTCACGGGTCTCACCAACTCGGTCGAGCCGCTGCCGCGTTGGTCGCCGACGGCCGACGAGAGGGCGCGGGCGGACGAGCTGCTGGCGATGCTCGGGATGGGCGGCAAGGAGGCGTCCCGCTGGCCGGCGCTCTCCCAGGGCGAGCGGGGCAGGACGCTGATCGCCCGCAGCCTGATGCCGAGCCCCCGGCTGCTGCTCCTGGACGAGCCGGCCACCGGCCTGGACCTGGCGGCCCGGGAGCAGCTGCTGGACAGCCTGGACGCGCTGCGCGAGGAACATCCGGAGCTGGCGACGGTGCTGGTCACCCACCATCTGGAGGAGCTGCCCGCCTCCACCACGCACGCGATGCTGCTGCGTGGCGGACGGTGCGTGGCGTCGGGGCCCGCCGACGAGGTGCTGACCACCGACCGGGTCAGCGACTGCTTCGGCCACCCGGTGCGCATCACGCGTACGGAGGGCCGCTGGACCGCACGGGCGCAGCGGGTGACGCGCCGCTGAAGGCCGTTGTCCTCAGGACTCGTTGAAAGGGTCCGCGACGAACGGGGTGGCCTGGTGAAAGTAGAGCAGCCATCCCCCGTCCACCTGCCGCCACAGTGAACTGCGGTGCGCACGACGGCCTTTGTGTTCGGTGTCGAAGGTGAGGTGGACCAGGCCGGGGCCGAGTTCGACGCCCGTCATCAGGGACGCCGTCAGGGGGCCGGGGCGAGTGGTCGCCTCGGCGGTGAGTTCCGCGACGATCGTGTCGCGGTCCCAGAGCCGGCCGCTGGTTCCGATCTCCCGGAATTCGGGGTGCAGCATCGTCGCGAGATGCGACGCCGAGCGGCGGACCTCGGGGTCGAGCAGGCGCAGCTCGTTCTCGATCACCTCGGCCACGGAATGCGGGAGTTCAGTCACGGGTGAGCTCCACGAGCTTGACGACGGTGTTCCAGTTGCGGCTGGTGGCCACGAGACCCTTGGTGACGGCGGGCTTGGCAAGGGCGACGGCGAGGGCGGAGCGGCCGAGGCCGTCCGGGGCGTAGAGGTAGAGGGCCCGGTCGCCGAGCCGGAACTCCTCCGGCAGGTACGCGGCGGGATCCACCGGGGCGAAGCGATCCTCGGTGACCGGCCGGTCGTAGAACGTGACGTGCAGCTGTTTCCCTTCGAGTTCGGCGGCCGGGAAGGGGCACGCGTCGGCGACGGCCCGGAGGTAAGAGGCCGGGCGGACGAGGCAGTCGACGGCGAACCCGTAGTGCTCTTCGACCGCGCGCTCGATGCCCGCCGCGACCTCGTTCTCGTCGTCGCTCGCCGCGGTGAGGACCGCGTTGCCGCTCTGCAGGTACGTGGTCACGCCGCTGTGGCCCAGTTCCGTGAGGAGCGTGCGCAGTTCCGGCATGGACGCCTTGCGGTGACCCCCGACGTTGATGCCGCGCAGCAGGAGTGCGTACGTCGTCGTCATGGGGCTCACCTTAAGGGCTGTGCGTTCCCCGAGGGTTGTCCCGCGATGCGTGGTGGATCGGTGCGCGGCGTCGGATGCGGTGCGACACAGGGCGGAGGGGCGTCCGCACACGGGATGTGTGCGGGCGTTCCGGCAACGTGGCGAGGTGCCGTGGCCGACGTCGCGCTCCCGCCGTGCGGTGCGTTCCCGGCGGGACAGACCTCAGCCCC
>NZ_JBSFVR010000390.1:0-6959 GCF_053592415.1 Streptomyces sp. NPDC002690
GTACGACGTGCGGGGTGCCGTCCGGGCGGAGAGTGGTCAGGGTGCAGAGGTGGTACTCGCGCCAGAAGGCGAGGTACTCGGGGCTGGGGTCGCGCCGGCCGGTCCACGACATCGGTCCCGGTGGCGTCGTCCGCCGTGCCGGCCTTCGTCGCTTCGGCCTTCACCATGTCGGCCTTCGGGGTGTCGGTCGGGCCGTCGTCCGTCGCGTCCGCCTCGGCGTCCGTGTCGGCGTCGGCCTTGGCGTCCGTGTCGCCGTCGTCGTCCGTCTCCTGCGCCCCGGGCTCCACGATCTCCTCGCGACCGGGACGCACCCTGGCGGAGATCACGATGTACGTGACGGCCAGGACGAAGACGATGATCGCGGTCCACACGTTCAGCCGGAGCCCCAGCACGTGGTGGGCCTCGTCGACCCGCATGTACTCGATCCACGCGCGGCCGGTGCAGTACGCGGCGACGTACAGGGCGAACGCGCGGCCGTGTCCGAGCCGGAAGCGGCGGTCCGCCCAGATGACCAGCAGGGCGACACCGACGCACCAGAGCGACTCGTAGAGGAACGTCGGGTGGTAGGTGCCGGCGACCCGGTTCGGGGCCTCGCTGATCTTCAGCCCCCACGGCAGGGTGGTCTCGCGGCCGTAGAGCTCCTGGTTGAACCAGTTGCCCCAGCGCCCGATGGCCTGGGCGAAGGCGATACCGGGGGCGAGGGCGTCGGCCCAGGCCGGCAGCGGGATGCCCCGGCGGCGGCAGCCGATCCAGGCACCGACGGCGCCGAGGGAGATGGCGCCCCAGATACCGAGGCCGCCCTCCCACACCTTGAAGGCGTCCACCCAGTCCTCACCGTCACCGAAGTACAGCTGGTAGTCGGTGATGACGTGGTAGAGACGGCCGCCCACGAGGCCGAAGGGCACCGCCCAGACGGCGATGTCGGCCACGGTGCCGGCTCTGCCGCCCCGGGCGATCCAGCGCTTGTTGCCGAACCAGACGGCGACGAAGACACCGATGATGATGCAGAACGCGTAGCCGCGGAGCGGGATCGGTCCGAGATCGATCACGCCGGTCGACGGGCTGGGAATGAAGGCAAGGTTCATGACGGAACCGACGCTACCCTGCCGGGCCGCGCGGACGGCACGCCACCCGGCAACGTATGGGTAACAGGGCCGGAATCCACCGTGCTTCGATCCACCGTGATCAGGAGGCCGCGGGCGTGGGAGTGAGGGTGCCGGCCTTCTTGCCCTTGTTGGCCTCTTCCACCCACTTCTTGAGGTTGGCGACCGAGATCTGCTCGTCGCCCTTCTTCGGGAAGATGGATTCGCCGTTGAGCAGCGCGGTCGGGGTCCCCTGGAAGCCGCCCTCGCTGAACGCGGTGTTCGACTTCGCGACCCAGGCGTTGTGCTTGCCGTCCTCCACGCAGCTGCGGAAGGCCGGGGTGTCAAGGCCGGGGACCTTCTTGGAGAGGTCGATCAGGGTGCTGTCCTTGCCGAAGGCGTCATCGGTCTCGGCGGGCTGGTTGGTGTAGAGGATGTCGTGGTACGCCACGAACTTGCCGGCGTCCTGGGCGCAGGCCGCGGCGTTCGCGGCGCGCACGGAGCCGGTACCGCCCATGTTGCCGTCGATGATCGTGGCCAGGTGGTACTCCACCCGGAGCTGTCCGCTCTTGGTGAGCTCCGCGATGGTGGAACGGAACGCGTTCTCGAACTGGGCGCAGACCGGGCAGCGGAAGTCCTCCCAGATCGTGAGCGTGGACGGGGCGTCGCTCGCTCCCACCGGGATGGCGAGGTCGTCCTTCCCGGTGGCGCCGGACGGTGCGACGACGGGGGCGGCGGTGCTGTCGTCGTCGTCCCCGGCGTTGGCCGCGATCAGGCCGATCACGGCGGCCAGCGCCAGCACGCCGATCACGGCTCCGGCGACGATCAGCGTGCGGCGGCGGCGCTCGCGCGCCTTCTCCTGCTCACGCTGCTGGACGAGCCGGTCGCGCGCGGCCCTTCTTCCTTCATGGTTCTCGCTCACACCCGCAGCAACGAACCGGGGAGGCACTCGCGTGCCTCCCCGGTCCCACTCCACCCGTACGGGTGACACAACGCGTCAGCGCTTTCGAACACCTTCGGCGAGTTCGCCCGCGAGCGCCTTCACCGCGGCCGTGCCCGCGGCGGCGTCGGGCGCGTCGAGGATGGCCTTGACGAAGGCCGACCCGACGATGACGCCGTCCGCGAAGCCGGCCACCTCCGCGGCCTGCGCCGCGTTGGAGACGCCGAGGCCGACGCAGACCGGGAGGGAGGTGGTGGTCGCGCGGGTGCGGGCCACCAGGTTCTGGGCCTGGTCGCCGACGGAGGCGCGGGTGCCGGTGACTCCCATGAGGGAGGCGGCGTAGACGAAGCCGGAGCCCGCCGCCGTGATGGTGGCGAGGCGCTCGTCGCGGCTGCTGGGGGCGACGACGAAGACGGTGGCGAGAGAGTGCTTCTCCGCGTTCTCGCGCCACACGGCCGACTCCTGGACCGGCAGGTCGGGCAGGATGCAGCCGGCCCCGCCCGCCGCGGCCAGCTCGGCGGTGAACCGCTCGATGCCGTAGCGGTCGATGGGGTTCCAGTAGGTCATGACGAGGATCGGGGCGCCGGTCGCCTCGTACGTCTCGCGGACCGTGCGCATCACGTCGGCGATCCGCACGCCGCCGCGCAGCGCGATGTCGTCGGCGGTCTGGATGACCGGGCCGTCGAGCACCGGGTCGCTGTGCGGCAGGCCCACCTCGACGACGTCGGCGCCGCCGGCCACGACCGCCTTGATCGCCTCGATGCCGCCGTCCACGGTCGGGAAGCCCGCCGGGAGGTAGGCGATGAGGGCCGCGCGGTCCTCGGCCTTCGCGGCGGCGAGGGTGGTGTTCAGCAGTGCGATGTTGCCGGTGTGTCCGGTGCCGCTCACTTGACGTCCCCCTCGATCTCCGCGCCGTGGCCGGCCGTGTCCGCTTCGACGGTCGCGTCGGCCTCGTACAGCCCGAAGTAGCGGGCCGCGGTGTCCATGTCCTTGTCGCCACGCCCGGAGAGGTTGATGACGATCAGCCCGTCCTCGCCCAGCTCCTTGCCGATCTCCAGGGCACCGGCCAGCGCGTGCGCGCTCTCGATGGCCGGGATGATCCCCTCGGTGCGCGAGAGCAGCCGCAGGGCCGACATCGCGGCGGCGTCCGTCACCGCGACGTACTCGGCGCGGCCGACGTCCTTGAGGTAGGAGTGCTCCGGGCCGATGCCCGGGTAGTCCAGGCCGGCCGAGATGGAGTACGGCTCGGTGATCTGGCCCTCGTCGTCCTGGAGGACGTAGCTGCGCGAGCCGTGCAGGATGCCGGGCTCGCCCGCGGTGAGGGTCGCCGCGTGCTCGCCGGTCTCGACGCCGTGCCCGGCGGGCTCGCAGCCGATGAGGCGGACGGAGGCGTCCGGGATGAAGGCGTGGAAGAGGCCGATGGCGTTGGAGCCGCCGCCGACGCAGGCGACCGCGGCGTCCGGCAGCCGGCCGGCGCGTTCCAGGATCTGGCGGCGGGCCTCGACCCCGATGACCCGGTGGAAGTCCCGGACCATGGCGGGGAAGGGGTGCGGTCCCGCGACCGTACCGAAGAGGTAGTGGGTGCGGTCCACGTTGGCGACCCAGTCGCGGAACGCCTCGTTGATGGCGTCCTTGAGGGTGCGGGAGCCGGACTTCACGGCGACGACCTCGGCACCGAGCATCCGCATGCGGGCGACGTTGAGCGCCTGGCGCTCGGTGTCGATCTCCCCCATGTAGATGGTGCACTCCAGGCCGAACAGCGCGCAGGCGGTCGCGGTGGCGACGCCGTGCTGACCGGCTCCGGTCTCGGCGATGACCCGGGTCTTGCCCATGCGCTTGGTGAGGAGCGCCTGGCCCAGCACGTTGTTGATCTTGTGCGAGCCGGTGTGGTTGAGGTCCTCGCGCTTGAGGAAGACGCGCGCGCCGCCGGCGTGCTCGGCGAAGCGGGAGACCTCGGTCAGGGCGCTGGGGCGGCCGGTGTAGTTGACCATGAGCTCGTTGAGCTCGGCGGCGAAGGCCGGGTCGGCCTTGGCCTTGTCGTACTCGACGGCGACCTCGTCCACGGCGGCGACGAGCGCCTCCGGGATGAACTTGCCGCCGTAGGCACCGAAATAGCCTTCGGCGCTGGGGATCAGACCCTCGGGGTCCGGAATGAAGAAGTCAGAGGACATCCGACGTGGCTCCTGGAGATGGCAACGGGTGGGTTCACCGGATGCGCCGGGGCGGAGCGGAGGACCACCGCGACCGGACCTGGTCGGGGCGGATGCCGGGTCGGCGCACGGACCCTTCACGGGTGGGTGCGCGGGACGCGGAAGCCTTCGTTCAGTGCGGCGCTGGGGCCGCGCGCCATCGCATGCCGTTGACCTGTCCCGGCTCGTCGCCGATGACGTAGCGGACCCGGCGGCCGTGCACCCGGCGGGCGGGGGCGCGGCAGCCCCGGTGCCAGAACGGCGGGGCGCAGCGCCGGGGCTTCGGGTGGTCGAGCGGGAGGAGCGGGGGCCGGCCGCCGCCGTGTGCCAGGGGTGCGCGCGGCTCGCGCACCGGCCGCCCGGCGGGGCGGGTGCCCTGCGGGGTGAGCGGTGCGGAGCACGGGAGCCCCTGGCGCGCGGAGACGGTCATGGCGGTGGGTCAGCCCCGTCCGTGCCGGAGCGCGGGGTGGGTGCCGGCGGCGACCAGGTCGGCCACGGCGACGCGCGGGTCGCGGCCGGTGACGAGCGACTCGCCGACGAGCACGGCGTCCGCGCCGGCGTTGGCGTACGCGATCAGGTCGTGCGGGCCCCGGACGCCCGATTCGGCGACCTTGACGATGTGGTCGGGAATCTCGGGGGCGACCCGCTCGAAGGTGGAGCGGTCGACCTTGAGGTCCTTGAGGTTGCGGGCGTTGACACCGATGATGCGGGCGCCTGCGGCGACCGCGCGCTCGGCCTCCTCCTCGTCGTGGGCCTCGACGAGCGGGGTGAGGCCGATGGACTCGGCCCGCTCGATCAGGGAGACGAGGGCCTCCTGGTCGAGGGCGGCGACGATCAGCAGGGCGAGGTCGGCGCCGTAGGCGCGGGCTTCCCACAGCTGGTAGGAGGTGACGATGAAGTCCTTGCGCAGGACCGGGATGTCGACCTTGGCGCGGACCGCCTCCAGGTCCGCGAGCGACCCGCCGAAGCGGCGCTGCTCGGTGAGGACGGAGATGACCGACGCGCCACCGGCCTCGTAGTCCGCGGCGAGCGCGGCCGGGTCGGCGATGGCGGCCAGGGCGCCCTTGGAGGGGCTGGAGCGCTTGACCTCGCAGATGACGTTGACGCCCTCGCCGCGCAGTGCGGCGACTCCGTCCTTGGCCCGGGGAGCGCGTGCGGCGCGTTCCTTGAGCTCGTCGAGGCTGACGCGCGCCTGCCGCTCCGCAAGGTCCGCACGGACGCCGTCAATGATCTCGTCGAGCACACTCACGCGAGCGGCCCCCTTCCGGAACGAACGAATGATGGAACAGGATCAGCCGTCTCGATGGTATCCGCAGCGGAGCCCTGGGCTCGCATCCGGCCGGTCCACGTCCCAGCAGGTGGTCACTCAGGGTGCCAGCGCGGTGCCGATGGGCAGGTTCCGTACGACGCCGAAGGCCACCAGCACCGCGCCGATCCCCCACCACCAGCGGGGCGGGACGCCCACCCGCAGCGGTTCGCGGCGGGCCGTCCGTACGAGCCAGAGCGGCCAGAGGGCGGCGAAGAGGACGTAGCCGGTGACGGCGAGGGCGTTGTCGCCGAGGGCTGTGACGAAGTCGCCGTGGGCGAAGGCGTGGGCGCTGCGCAGTCCGCCGCAGCCGGGGCAGAGCAGGCCGGTCAGCCGGAAGAGCGGGCAGAGAGGGTAGTGGCCGGGTTCGCCCGGGTCGACCGCGGCGACGTACCCGAACGCGCCGACGACCGCGGCCAGGGCGCCCACCGGCGCGGCGAACCGCCGCACACTGGGTGCCGGGCGCGGGGCTTCGTACGGGACGGCGGGGACCGCGTACGTGTCCGGCGGGCAGGGACCGCCTTGGGCGGGCCCGGCGGACCCGGCGTCCGGGGGCGGGGTCGCGGCGGGGAGGGGAGAGGCGTCCACCCGCCGATTGTGCCCCCGGTACGCGGAAAGGCGCAGCCCCGAGGGGGCTGCGCCTCGCGTGTCGCGTGGTCGCGTCCGACGGTGCGGGGGCCGGTGCCCGTGCGGGCGGGCCCCCTGCTCCCGGCGTACGTCAGTGGCCGAGCTGGGCCTCGCCCGCACGCGCGCGGGCGGCGGCGTACTCCGGGCTCTCCTTCGGCATGCCGAGTCCGGCCATCTTCATCGCCAGGCCCACGAGGGCGCCCACGAGGGTCACGCCGATGCCGGCCCAGAACCCGGCCGGGTTGGCCGCGACCATGAAGACGCCTGCGACGCAGAAGCCGATGAACGAGATGATGACACCGGTCCAGGCGGCCGGGGTGTGTCCGTGGCTGCTGCCCGCCATGAGTTGCTCCTCGTTGGTGTTGCGCGGTGTGCGGTGTGTGCGGTGTGTACCGGGGTCCACGGTGGAAAGGCCCGCCCCCATTGTCCCGTACGCGGAGGCGGGAGGTGATCCGGGGGGTCGTTGGTCCCGGTCGTGTCCGGAGCCTCGCGGGTGGACGGCGGCGCTTGCGGGAGGGCCTTCAGCCGGTGGGGTCCTCGCCCCGGTCCAGGGCCTTCCACAGTTCCTCGGGCCGGTCGGGGTCCCGGGGGTGCGCGGGCGCCTTGCGGGGGCGGGGGGAACCGTCGCGCTCGTAGCGGCCGGACATGGTGGGCCAGCGGCTTCCGAAGCGCAGCGCGAGCACCCCGGCGACCAGGATGAACAGGCCACCGACAACGGTGCCACCAGGGCCAGCGCGCCGATCTTGATCCGGCGCCGCCAGTCCGGCGCGGGCCCGCCCTGGACGTAACCGCCGTCACCGCCGCGTCCGCCATGG
>NZ_JBSFVR010000391.1:0-6957 GCF_053592415.1 Streptomyces sp. NPDC002690
GATTTTCGATGCGGTTCAACGCACGATCGGGGAGATCATCCTCATCGGGGAACACGTCGTCCCACGCTACCAGAGGCCGTACGCATGGGATGACGGCCGGGTGTCCGCCCGGGGACGGGTGTCCGCCCGGGGACGGGTGTCCGCCCGGGGGCGGAGGCTGGCACCGGGAGCGTGCGGGCCCTCGGCGGGAGCTGCCGGGACCACATAACCCACCAGGGCGTCCCCGCGGGCGACGACCACCGCCTCCGCGACCCCCGGCTGTCGCATCAGCGCGTTCTCGACCTCGCCCGGCTCCACCCGGTAGCCGCGCACCTTGACCTGGCCGTCCAGGCGGCCGAGGAACTCCAGCGCGCCGTCGTGCCGGTGCCGGACGAGGTCACCGGTCCGGTAGCGGCGCGACCCGGGCGGTCCGTCGGGGTCGGGAACGAAGGCACGGGCGGTGGCGCCGGGTCTGCCGGTGTATCCGTGGCTCACCCCCGCGCCGCCGATCAGCAGTTCCCCGGGGGTGCCGGGCGGGACGAGGCCGCCCTGCGCGTCGCAGACCGTCACACGGACCCCGCCGATCGGGGCGCCGATCGGCGGGCGGGTACGGCTGTCGGCCGCCGCGAGATCGGCGGTCGTCGCGATGATCGTGGTCTCGGTGGGGCCGTAGGAGTTGACGAGCCGGACCCGGTCCCCGAACCGGGCCCGCCAGGCAGCGACCGCGGTGGACCTCACCTGGTCGGCGCCCAGGATCATCAGCCGCAGCGAGTCGGGCCATGCCACCGCGTCCAGGTCGCCCACAAGTTGGTGCCAGTAGGGGGTGGGCAGGTCCATGACCGTGACGTCGTCGGTGAAGGCGTGGCCGAGCTGGTCCGGCAGGGCGGCACCGGCTTCGGCGACGACCAGGGTGGCACCGGCGGCCAGCGCCGGGAAGAGTTCCTCGGCGCTGGTGTCGAAGCTGAGCGAGGCACAGTGCAGGACGCGGTCGGTGTGCGTGAGGCCGTAGCCCTCACGCATCCACCGGACCCGTTCGGCGAGTGCGCGGTGCGGCACGAGGACGCCCTTGGGGGTGCCGGTCGAACCCGAGGTGTAAATGACGTAGGCAGGGTCGTCGGGACGGGCGACGGGAAGAACGGCGGCAGGCGAACCGCCGGACCCGTCCGTAGCACCGGTCCGTTCGCCCCCGCGGGCCGTGTCCGTGTCCGCAGGATCATCGGAAGTGTCCTGCCCGTCGGCGGTCAGGGTCCGCACGCCTTCCGGAACCGCGCGCGATCCTGCCCCACCGGACGTGAGGACGACCCGGGTTCCGCTGTCCTCGATCATGAAGGCGATCCGGGCCGACGGGTAGTCGGGGTCGAGCGGCACGTACGCCGCACCGGCCCGCCAGGCGGCGAGCATCGCCACGACCGCGCGCGGGCCGCGCGGCAGCAGAACGCCGACGGTGTCCCCCTGCCGAATCCCGTGGGCCGCCAACCGCACGGCCAGCCGGCCGGCTTGAGACCACAGGGTGGCGTAGTCGAGTGACGCGTCGCGTCCCCGCAACGCGGTCCTGCCGGGTCCGTTGCGCACTGCCTCCTCGACGGCGGCGAGCACGGTCGTCGGTCCTGCGGCCAGCACCGGTCCCCGGCCCCGTTCGCGGAGGGCCGCGAGCTCCGACGCGTCCGCCATCGGCAGCCTGCGGACCGGCGTGTCCGGGTCGGCCACCGCCGCGCGCAGCAGCGTCTCGAACCACCGGCCAAGCCGGGCCGCCCATGCGGCGTCGATGAGGTCCGTCCGGTACCCGAAGACCGCGACGACGTCCTCGCCGTCCCGCCGTACGTCCAGGGTGAGGTCGAACTTGCAGGCTTCCATGACCGGGTCGAGCTCGGTGCAGGAGAGGTCGGCGAACGGTGCGGCCCGCAGCAGACCAGCGTCCTGGGTGTGCACGGTCAACAGCGTCTGGAACAGCGGCGTCCGCCCCGGATCACGGTCCAGGCCCAGGGATTCGGCCAGGCGCTCGAAAGGGATCCGTTCGTGGGTGAAGGCCCCGAGGACGGTGCTGCGGGCCCGGCGCAGCAGGTCGGCGAACCCGGGGTCGCCGGAGAGGTCGGAGCGCAGTACCAGCGTGCGCGAGAAGTAGCCGATGACCTGCTCGGTCTCCGGGTCGGCGCGGCCTGCGGTGGGGACGCCGATGCAGAAGTCCCCCTGCCCGGTGCAGCGGTGGAGGACCGCCTGGTAGGCGGCGAGCAGGACCATGAACGGAGTACAGCGCCGGGCACGGGCAAGCGCGTCCACCACGGGTCCGGCCCCGGTGATCGCCTGCGTGTGGAAAGCACCGTGCGTGGAGGGCTGTTCGGGCCGCGGCCGTTCGAGGGGGAGCTCGAGGGCGGGGGCGTCGGCAAGGCGTTCCTGCCAGTAGGCGAGTGCTTCGCGCGTCTGCGGATCGTCCGTCTCCCGCACCTCCGCGGCGGCCTGCGCGCGGTAGGAGGGGGGCAGGGGCAGACCGGCGGCACGACCCTGCTGGTGGGCGGTGTAGTGAGCCGCCAGTTCGTCGCGGAGGATGTTGAGCGACCAGCCGTCGGCGACGATGTGGTGCAGGACCACGCACAGGACGTGCTCGCTGTCGCCCGTCCGGATGAGGGAAACCCGCAGCAGGGGCCCTCGCCCCAGGTCGAAGCCTCGGTTGGTGCGCTCGGCCAGCAACGCTTCCAGCGGTTGGTTCCCGGCCCTCAGGTCAAGGTGCTCGATGGCCACCGGAGCGGGCGCGCCGACCACCACGGCGGGGGTGCCGTCCTCGTCCGGGAAGCGCATGCGCAACGACTCGTGCCGGGCCACCACCGCGTCGAACGCGGCCCCGAGGGCCGACCGCGCCAGATCTCCGGTCAGCCGCAGCACGAGGGGGATGTTGTACGAGGGGTCGTCCGGCTCCAGCTGGTGCAGGAACCACAGCCGTCTCTGCCCATGGGTCATGTCCGGACACAGAACTGGAACACTCATCGGGCTCCCCCGGGCGCGCACGCCGCAGGGCGTGATGAGCGGATGCTTGAGATCGAGCGGGACGAACGACGAGCGGGCCTGACGGTTACGGAGGCACGACGGGATCCGGCGGCGTTGGAGCCGACGAGATCAAGCCAAACTTGGCTTCAGATGTTTCGATGTTATGAACGGCACACGCGCGAGTCAATACAACTTCCTTATTCATGAACGGAATTGAGCACTCCCCTCCGCCTCTCGCACCCGGCCGCGAGAGGGCCGGATCAACGCGTCCACAGTCGGCGACGGGATCGACGGCGCAGGTCAGGGCCCGCACCCTCCGCACGGAGGCGCAGTCCTGCCGCACCGCCCGAACCCGACGATGCTGCGGAAGTCGCATCCGTACGGGTACGTGAGGAGCGCGCCCTGACGCGACGTCGCCCGCGAGTCTCCGGGACAGTCACGCCACCCGCCCGAGGGCGGGGGCGGCGCGGATCTGGAGTACCGGATCGAGTACGGCATGGTCGAGGGATCGGCGGTCGAGGGGCCGTGGTGAGCCTCCGTCCGCGGACGCTGCCACGCTCGGAGATCATGGCCCCTGGGTGTTGGACGTCGCCGAGTTCGCGCGCGCCCGTCGGCGGCGCGGCCCCCGGGCGACCGGGCCGTATCCGTTCATTCGCCACCTGACCGTCCCGGAGCAACCGGAATCTCGTCCCCGGGGCTGCCGTCGCGTGGCGCAGACTTGACCGCGCGGATCAGGCCGTCGCTCCCACTCCTTGCAAGAAGGTGTCGACCACCACGTCGGCCGCCTGCGCGGCGTTCAGTTCGGGCATCTGTCTGGCCACGAGGTGCATGAGCGGAGGCCGCACCGGCACCGTCAACGGCGCCTTCGTCGCTTTCGACGGCCCTTCCGGCGGCTTCAAGGCCAGCGGCATCGGCCGCGAGTACGGGGCCGTCGGCTTCGGTACGTACACCGAGTACCAGACCGTCAGCGTCCCTCGCCGGTCCTGACCGGCGCCTGTGAGCGGGATCAGGCGGCCGTCACCAAGTCGCATACCGGCTGCGCGACTTGGCAGGTCGTTCTCACGCCGACCATCCGCTCTGCTGTGGCTCACGGAGGCGGGCCGGCAGAGCCGTCGGTGACTCGGCCGCGTCAGTCGAGGGGAACCCGCCAGGTCACCAGTCCAGGCCGGTCGGTCTCCCTGAAGCCCACCGCGAACGGCTTGTCGTTCTCGTCGGTCACCAGGTGGATACAGCTTTCCGTGGCCAGTGCTGTCGGCCCGGCAGCGGCGAGGGCATCGATGAGACGGGAAACGGCGGGATCCGAGGCGACCGCACCGGACACGGCCGTTCGGCCCGCAGCATGCCCGCGTCCGCCGGACAGTCCCCACCGAGCGCGACCGCGAGGGCCGCGTCCAGCAGGATCTTCCCCGGATCATGCACCGTCCGCGGCTTGCGCCACGGTGTCAGTGCCGTCGATATCGCCTGATCCAGAGCGGACTTGCGGACCAGCTCCACCAACAGGACGCCTCCCGCTCGCGAGGCCGTGCTCGGCGTCCTGTTCGTCGGGCGTCCTGTTCGTCGGGTGTCCGGGTTGGCAGGGGCTCGTGGCGGGGCCGGGAGGCCGGGCTGGTCAGCCGGCCAGGGCGGTGAGTCCGGTGGCTCCGGCGTGTCGGAAGATCTTGCGGAGGTTGTGGCAGGCTGCGAGCAGTCGCCACTCGCTGCGGGCTCCGTCTTCGCCGCGCAGGAGGAGTTGGCGGCCGTTCTGGCAGGTCATGATCTGTCCGAAGACTGGTTCGACGATGGCCTTGCGGCGGCCGTAGGCGGCCCGTCCGGGATTGGTCCGCAGCTTGCGGGCCATGCGTTCCTTGAGGGTGGCGTTCGCCGGGATGCGTCCGCGTGGTGCGGGTGGGACCTGCTCGTCGTGGGCGATTCGGCCGGTGGCCATGAACGTGTCGGTGCCGCAGGACAGTTGGCGCTCTCTCGTGGCTTCGAGGTTGGTCTCGGAGCAGTAGCCGGCGTCGACCAGTGCCTGCTCGGGGTGGACGCCGGTGTTCGCCGCGCACTGGTCGAGCATTTGGTGATGCAGTTCAGCGCGTCGGAGGCGTTGGTCGTCACGTCGGCGGCGGCGATGACCTGGTGTTCGGCGTCGACGACGGCTTGGGCGTCGTAGGCCTGGATGTAGGCGCCTTTGCCGTTCTGCATGATCCGTGAGTCGGGGTCGGTGAAGTTGGCCTGGGCCTTGGGCTTGGGGCGGGGCCCTGGCGGCGGCTCTGTCGCCGGCGTCGGTGACGGCCTGCTCGTCGTCGGCACCCGCGCGTTCCTGGCGGCGGCGTTCCTTGTCCTGGGCGTCGGCGCGGGCCCTGTCGGCTGCTTCGGCCTCGATCTGTGCTCGGGCGGCCTGCAGTTCGGCCAGGCGCTTCTCGCGGCGGTCGAGTTCGGCGGGCAGGTCGGTGTCCTTGCCGTCGATGCCGAACCTCTGGTCCTCGGCGGTGTCGGTGGCTTCGGCGTCGGCCAGCAGGGCGGCGCCCCTGGCTTCGACGGCAGCGATCTCGGCCTCTACGCGTTCTTCCTTGTCGATCAGGCGGCCGTAGCTCATGGCCCTGTGCTTGGAGGCGTTCGCTTCGAGCTTGGTGCCGTCCAGGGCGACGCGGCCCATCTTGACCGTGCCGAGCCTGGTCGCCAGGTGCAGGGACCGGGTGAACAGGTCGGCGAGGGCGTCCAGGTGGCGGCGGAACCGTGAGATCGAGCGGAAGTCCGGCGCCTGGTCGGCGGCCAGAAACCGGAACGCGATGTCGTCGGCGCACCTGCGCTCGATCGCCCGCGAGGAGCGCACCCCGGTGGTGTAGCCGTAGATCAGCGACCGCGCCATCAGCCGGGGATCGTAGGGCTGATAGCCGCGCCTCTCGGTGTAGTCGGCCCGGATCGCCGTCAAGTCGAGGACGTCGTCGACCAGGTCGGCGACGAACCGGGCGAGATGGTCCTGGGGCAGCCAGTCGTCCAGCGACGGGGCAGCAGCAGGACCTGGTGCGGATCGAACGCCCGGAACCGCTTGTCCACCGCCCCCGGACGGCCCTGCCGCTGCCTTCTCTCGACCGGCTCGACCTCGAACAGACCCTTCCCACTACGCATGCCGAGATCATCCCGCACCTGATCACCCACGGCCGTTCCGCTGTCCGCCGAACAGCGAAAGCCCCGGTTCTCGGCTCAACGCGTGAACCGAGGGCGGAGGCTGAACGCTGAGTTCAGCGCCCGGGGCGGCTGAGTGAAGATAGGCCCCACAGCTCGGCGATGAGGCCGTCCTGTACCCGGAAGATCTCCATCATCGAGGGGAGAGTCTGTTCCTCGACTCCCGCCGGGATGCCGTGCAGGCTCGTACGGACGGCGGCTCTGTCTGCATCCACGAGCATGTCCTCGACGATGACCTGGATGTCCGGGAACATGGCGTGGAGCCCGCTCCACGCCTTCACGACGCTGTCGACGCCAACGGTGCCCAACGGGTGGCTCACGAAGTCGCCGGAGAAGATCGTCTTCGCAGCGGCGAGGTCACGGGCGTTGAATACCTCATACATACGCTGTGCGATGGCTCTTACGTCGTCTGTCATCTCACGCTTCCTGTCCAGGACATGGGCGTGGATCAGCTTATGAGAAGAGCCGTAGCGACCTGCGCGAGATGCTGACCCCGCGAAGACAGTGAAGAACTTCGTCTCGACCGACTCGGACCCGGACAGGCTGTCCTCACCACGCACACCGAGATCATCCCGCACGAGCGATCACGAAACCCAGGAGTACCGCCTACTGACCCACGCTCCGCCTCGTCGCCGCTCCGGGCCCACCCACTTCGTCCTCGACGATCAACACCGTCAGCTCCCCGCTGGTCGCGGCCTGACCTCCCGGATGCCGGGACGAACGGGCTCGACCGCCCGTGCCGGCCGCCGGCCGGTCCGTCGGCGCGTTCCTACAACCTGATCCTGCGCTCCTCGCTGTCCGCCCGGTTCAGCGACGCCCAGTGCGGGTTCAAGG
>NZ_JBSFVR010000392.1:0-6916 GCF_053592415.1 Streptomyces sp. NPDC002690
CCGACGTCCGCGCCAACACGGTGGCGTCGTTCTCGCTCGGCGACTACGAGTGGCTGCTGGCCTTCGAGGCCGACGAGCTCTACCGCATCGTCGACGGACCGGGCGGGGCCTGTCCGCGTGGCAGCCGCGGGGGCGGCCGCCGGACACCCGTGGAAACGGCCGCGAGGGGCGGTCCGGGGACATGTGCGGCGGAGCACGGTGGCATCCTGGAGCCGAGGAGACCCGGGAGGACGACCCCACCATGGCCAGCGCGACGCCGCCCCGTACGACCCCGACCACGGCCGGACCGCGTCCGGACCGGCCGGGCGACTCCGCCTCGGCGCCCGCATCCGGGCGGCCGATGCGGGCGGACGCCCGCCGCAACCACGACCGGCTGGTCGGCGAGGCCCGTACCCTCTTCGCCGAACAGGGCACCGACGCCTCGCTGGAGGATCTCGCGCGGCGCGCGGAGGTCGGGATCGGCACGCTCTACCGGCACTTCCCCACCCGGCACGCGCTGATGAACGCGGTCTTCCAGGACGCGCTGGCGGACCTGATCGCCCACTCCCACGCCCTGGCCCAGGCCGAACAGCCGTGCCGGGCGCTGGTGGAGTGGCTCGGCGCCATCGTCCGGCACGCGGGCGAGTACCGGGGGCTGGCGCAGGCGCTGCTGTCGGCCGCACGGGACGACACCTCGGCCCTGGCACCCTGTCATGTACCGCTGCGCGAGGCGGGGGCCCGGCTGCTGACGCGGGCACAGCAGAGCGGGGCGGTACGTGCGGACGTGTCGATCGGCGATCTGATGGGCCTGACGAACGCCATCGCCCTGGCGGCGGAGCAGAACCCCGAGGACCCCGAGCTGGCCGACCGGCTGCTCCTGCTGACGCTGCGGGGCTTCAAGGCCAGCGCGGACACGGCACCGGAGTCCTGAGTCCGGCCACCACCCGGTCCCGGCCTCCGTGGGGTGGAGCCCGGCCGTGCGGGCCCCGGTGGGCCCGTTCCCTCAGCGGCGGCGCAGGTCCGCGACCCTGCCGCGCTCGGGCCCGGCGTCGGCCAGCACCGCCGCGCCCCGCAGCTGTGCCCCGAGGCCGCCGTTCTGCGTACGGCGCTGACCCGGCAGCGGCATCTCGCGCCGCTGTCTGCCGTTCGGCGGGGCACTCTCGATGCCGGTGGAGCCCGAGTCGGCGTCGCCGCCGGCGAGGGTGATCTCGACGCCCTGGTCGGCCAGGGCCTGGATCTCGGCGGCGGCCCGCTCGTCGTGCGGCGGGGGTTCGTCCGTGACCAGCCGGGTGACCAGCTCCGTCGGCACCGTCTGGAACATGGTGTCGGCGCCCAGCTTGGTGTGGTCGGCGAGGACGACCACCTCGGCGGCGGCCTGCACCAGGGCCCGGTCGACGCTGGCCGAGAGCATGTTGGAGGTGGAGAGCCCGCGTTCGGCGGTCAGGCCGCTCCCCGAGAGGAAGGCCCGGGAGACCCGCAGCCCCTGGAGGGACTGCTCGGCACCGCTGCCGACCAAGGCGTAGTTGCTCCCGCGCAGGGTGCCCCCGGTCATCACGACCTCCACGCGGTTGGCGTGGGCCAAGGCCTGGGCGACCAGCAGGGAGTTGGTGACGACGGTCAGGCCGGGCACCCGCGCGAGCCGACGGGCCAGCTCCTGCGTGGTCGTACCGGCCCCGACGACGATGGCTTCGCCCTCACCGACCAGGCCGGCCGCCACATCGGCGATGGCCGTCTTCTCCGCGGACGAGAGATGGGATTTCTGCGGAAAGCCGGACTCCCGCGTAAAACCGCCCGGCAAAACCGCACCGCCGTGCCGGCGGTCGAGGAGTCCTTCTGCCTCCAGTGCCCGCACGTCCCGCCGTACGGTCACTTCGGAGGTCTGGACGACGCGGGCGAGCTCACGGAGCGAGACCGCCCCGTTGGCACGCACCATTTCGAGGATCAATTGACGACGTTCTGCAGCGAACACAGAACTGACAGTAACCTGGCCCGCGCGCGTTTTCAGCGCATTGGGCCGAATTGCAGAAGTTGGCAACGAAGTGGGTCACCAAGTGATATACGCGAAACCGATGTTGTCAGACTTGCCCGCGTAGTCGCCGCCAGTTGCCGTCAGATTGACTGGAACGTGCACACAACCGGTCGGGGAGCGGTCAGACACGGTCTGCCCGTCTACTCAACAGGCCCCGCCACGACGGCAGTTGCCGACGCGCGGGGCCGATCGCGCGGGGTGACTAACCCTCGCCGTCGAGCTTCCGGGTGTGCAGCTGGCGCGCCACCTCGGCGATCGAACCCGACAGGGACGGGTACACGGTGAACGCGTTCGCGATCTGTTCCACCGTCAAGTTGTTGTCGACCGCGACCGAAATCGGATGAATCAGCTCGCTGGCGCGCGGCGCGACGACACAGCCGCCGACCACGATGCCGGTGCCGGGGCGGCAGAAGATCTTGACGAAGCCGTCGCGGATGCCGAGCATCTTGGCGCGCGGGTTGCGCAGCAGCGGGAGCTTGACGACCCGGGCCTCGATCTTGCCCGCGTCCACGTCGGCCTGGGTGTAGCCGACGGTGGCGATCTCCGGGTCGGTGAAGACGTTGGAGGAGACGGTCTTCAGGTTCAGCGGGGCCACCGCGTCGCCGAGGAAGTGGTACATCGCGATCCGGCCCTGCATCGCGGCGACCGAGGCCAGCGCGAAGACGCCCGTGACGTCACCGGCGGCGTAGACACCGGGGGCACTGGTGCGGGAGACCTTGTCGGTCTTGATGTGGCCGGACTCCTTGAGGTGGACGCCCGCCTCCTCCAGGCCCATGCCCTCGGTGTTCGGGATCGCGCCGACCGCCATCAGGCAGTGCGTGCCGGAGATGACGCGGCCGTCCGCGAGGGTGACCTCGACCCGGTCGCCGACGCGCTTGGCGGCCTGGGCACGGGAGCGGGCCATGACGTTCATGCCGCGGCGGCGGAACACGTCCTCCAGCACGGCGGCGGCGTCGGGGTCCTCGCCCGGCAGCACCCGGTCGCGGGAGGAGACGAGGGTGACCCGGGAGCCGAGCGCCTGGTAGGCGCCGGCGAACTCGGCGCCGGTGACACCGGAGCCGACCACGATGAGCTCCTCGGGAAGCTCGTCGAGGTCGTAGACCTGGGTCCAGTTGAGGATGCGCTCGCCGTCGGGCTGCGCGTCCGGGATCTCGCGGGGGTGGCCGCCGGTGGCGATCAGCACCGCGTCGGCGGTGAGGCGCTGCTCGCTGCCGTCCGCGGCGGTCACCACGACCTGGCGGGAGCCGTCGGCGGCCTGGAGGCCTTCCAGCCGGCCGCGCCCGCGCATCACCCGGGCGCCGGCCCGGGTGACGGAGGCGGTGATGTCGTGGGACTGGGCGAGCGCGAGGCGCTTGACGCGGCGGTTGACCTTGCCGAGGTCGACCCCGACCACGCGGGCGGCCTGCTCCAGGGCCGGGGTGTCGTCGGCGACGATGATGCCCAGCTCCTCGTAGGAGGAGTCGAAGGTCGTCATGACCTCGGCGGTGGCGATCAGGGTCTTGGAGGGGACGCAGTCGGTGAGCACGGACGCTCCGCCGAGACCGTCGCAGTCGACGACGGTGACCTCCGCCCCGAGCTGGGTGCCGACCAGTGCCGCCTCGTAGCCGCCGGGGCCGCCGCCGATGATCACGATCCTGGTCACGAAATGTCCGCCTCGCGTGGTGTCATCCCGCGGCCGTCTGCCGTCCCGGCCGGGGTCCGGGGGATCGCCCCGGGGGAATGCAGTACGTACTCCATTGTCCCGCACCCGCCAAAGTGCTTCGCCCCGGGGCCCTCCATCCGGGCGCCGGAGCCGTCCTCGCAGCTCGGGCGGGGTGGCGCGGACACCGGCCCGCCGTCCGCGGCCGTTCCCTCTCCCGAGCTGTTCCTGCCCGGAGTTCGGCACGTCGCTCCGCATCTCCCGTACCCTCGGACTCATGTCGCTCTACGCCGCGTACGCCGGCAACCTCGACGCGCGGCTGATGACGCGCCGCGCACCGCATTCCCCGCTGCGCGGTACGGGCTGGCTCAACGGCTGGCGGCTGACCTTCGGCGGGGAGCAGATGGGCTGGGAAGGCGCGCTGGCGACGGTCGTCGAAGCGCCGCGCTCCCAGGTTTTCGTCGCGCTGTACGACGTGGCGCCGATGGACGAGGACTCCATGGACCGCTGGGAGGGTGTCGGTCTCGACATCTACCGGCGGATGCGGGTGCGCGTGCACACCCTGGACGGCGAGGAGCCGGCCTGGATGTACGTGCTCAACGGCTACGAGGGCGGTCTGCCCTCCGCCCGCTATCTCGGCGAGGTGGCCGACGCGGCGGAGTCCGCCGGGGCCCCGCACGACTACGTCATGGAACTGCGCAAGCGCCCCTGCTGACCCTGCGGGCACACGGCCCCCGGTGACCCCGCGCACCCCACTCGCCCCTTCCGCACCCGGCCCTTCCGCCCGCCTCGTCGTACGAAAACACGAAAGGACCGGACAGACTGTGTGCCGGTCCATCTACGCGCGTAGGGATTCAGCGGTTACCCTCGTCCGGTGAACGCATCTGTTATTCCGGACAACATCCAGGACGACCCGCACGCGGTGGCCGCCGAGGCCGCTGCCAGGCTGCGGGAGCTGACCGGCGCCGAGACCCACGACGTGGTCCTCGTGATGGGGTCCGGGTGGGGGCCCGCGGGCGATGCGCTCGGTACCCCGGACGCCGAGTTCCCGGTGACGCACCTGCCCGGATTCCCGCCCCCGGCGGTCGAAGGGCACGGCGGCACGGTCCGCTCGTACCGCATCGGCGAGAAGCGCGTGCTGGTCTTCCTCGGCCGCACCCACTTCTACGAGGGACGCGGCGTCGCCGCCGTCGCCCACGGCGTCCGTACGGCCGTGGCCGCGGGCTGCCGGACCGTCGTGCTGACCAACGGCTGCGGCGGTCTGCGCGAGGGCATGCGCCCCGGCCGGCCGGTACTGATCTCCGACCACATCAACCTCACCGCCACCTCCCCGATCATCGGCGCCAACTTCGTCGACCTGACCGACCTGTACTCCCCCCGGCTGCGGGCGCTCTGCCAGGAGATCGACCCCTCCCTGGAGGAGGGCGTCTACGTGCAGTTCCCCGGCCCGCACTACGAGACCCCGGCCGAGATCGGCATGGTCCGCGCGATGGGCGGCGACCTGGTGGGCATGTCCACCGTGCTGGAGGCCATCGCCGCGCGCGAGGCCGGCGCGGAGGTGCTCGGCATCTCGCTGGTGACCAACCTCGCCGCCGGTCTGTCCGGCGAGCCGCTCAACCACGAAGAGGTCCTTCAGGCGGGCCGGGACTCGGCCGCGCGCATGGGCGACCTGCTGGCCCGCGTACTCGACCGCATCTGACCGGCCGGAGCGGCGCCGGCCGGGCCCTCGCGGTCCGGGACGCCGCCGCTCCGGTACCGGTGCCCCGACCCGCCGGTCCGGTACCGGTGCCCCGACCCGCCGGTCCGGTACCGGTGCCACGACCCGCGTCGGCAGGCGGCGTCCGGATCGGCCGGTGGCCGCCGCACCGCCGGGCACCCTCCGTCATCCCCGAAAGGTGGACCCCCGTGCACGACGACGACCTCCTCGAACGGGCCAGGGCCTGGCAGGCCGAGGACCCGGACCCCGAGACCCGGGACGAGCTGGCGCGGCTGATCGGCTCCGACTCCCCCGAAGCCCGCGCCGAGCTCGCCGCGCGCTTCGCGGGCACCCTCCAGTTCGGCACCGCCGGTCTGCGCGGGGAGCTGGGCGCCGGTCCGATGCGGATGAACCGTGCCGTCGTGATCCGGGCCGCCGCGGGCCTCGCCGCGTACCTCAAGGGCCAGGGCCATACGGACGGGCTCGTCGTCGTCGGCTACGACGCCCGTTACCGCTCGGCCGACTTCGCCCGGGACACCGCCGCCGTGATGACCGGCGCCGGACTCCGTGCCGCCGTCCTGCCGCGCCCGCTGCCCACCCCCGTGCTGGCCTACGCCATACGGCATCTGGGAGCCGTGGCGGGTGTCGAGGTCACCGCGAGCCACAACCCGCCGCGCGACAACGGCTACAAGGTCTACCTCGGCGACGGCTCGCAGATCGTGCCCCCGGCCGACGCGGAGATCGCCGCCGCCATCGCGGCGGTCGGCCCGCTCGAAGGGGTGGACCGCCCCGAGAACGGCTGGCGGGTCCTCGGCGACGAGATCCTGGACGCCTATCTGGCCCGTACCGACGCCGTCCTCTCCGCGGGCTCCCCGCGCACCGCACGGACCGTCTACACGGCGCTGCACGGCGTCGGCACCTCCGTGCTGACCGCGGCGTTCGAGCGGGCCGGGTTCCCCGCGCCGGTGCTCGTCGCCGAACAGGCCGAGCCGGACCCGGCGTTCCCCACCGTCGCGTTCCCGAACCCGGAGGAGCCGGGCGCGATGGACCTCTCCTTCGCCACCGCGCGCCGGGAGAACCCCGACCTGATCATCGCCAACGACCCGGACGCGGACCGCTGCGCCGTCGCCGTCCCGGACCCGGCGGCCGGGGGCGGCTGGCGGATGCTGCGCGGCGACGAGGTCGGCGCGCTGCTCGCCGCGCATCTCGTGGACCGGGGCGCCGAGGGCGTGCTCGCGGCCTCGATCGTCTCCTCCTCGCTGCTCGGCCGGATCGCCGACCGGGCCGGTCTCGGGTACCGGGAGACACTGACCGGCTTCAAGTGGATCGCCCGCGTGGACGGACTGCGCTACGGCTACGAGGAGGCGCTCGGCTACTGCGTCGACCCGGACGGCGTACGGGACAAGGACGGCATCACGGCCGCGCTGGTCGTCGCCGAGCTGGCTTCGGTGCTCAAGGAGCGCGGTCGCACCCTGCTCGACCTTCAGGTACGCGGGCGGCGCGCTGTCCACCTGGATGGTCCGCTTCTCCGAGGCGGACTGTCCGATGAGGGACTCGCCGGGCCTGAAGGAGG
>NZ_JBSFVR010000393.1:0-6865 GCF_053592415.1 Streptomyces sp. NPDC002690
TGATCCGGCCCGGGGTTCCGGGGATTCCCAGATGCACTCGTCACTGACAGAAAGGGACGGATAGCCGGTGTCGACGCCGTTCTATGTCTCACCCCCACGGCTATCGCGCCCCCGCGGCGTTGCTCCCGCCCCTGCTGGACGCGGCGCGGGCCCGTACCGACCTGCGTCCGCACGCCCTGGTCTTCGCCGGTCAGCGTGGCCGCTGGCTGGCCGGCCTGAACACGGACTGGCGGTTCGCCCTGCGTGACGGCGCCCCACAGGCCGCCCTCCGGGGCGGGCCCGGCGGCGGTGCCGACGCGGACGCGGTGCGCGCGCTGTGGGAGGAGGGGCTGTTCACGGAGCGGATCGCGCTGCTCAGTGCCGTACGGCTCCGCGAGCCCGGGGCGGCCCGGGATCTGCTCGCGGGCACCTGGTCCACCGAGCGCGCGGAGGACCGGCTGATGTTCCTGGACACCCTCCGCGCCAAGCTCTCCGGAGCGGACGAGGATCTCTTGGAGACGGCGCTCGGCGACCGCAGCCGCAACGTCCGGGCCACCGCCGCGGAGCTCCTCTCCTCCCTGCCCGACACGGCGTTCGGCCGTCGGATGGCCGCCCGCGCGGTCTCCTGCGTCGGCCTGGACCGCGGATCCGGCGGTCTCTCTCCGAACCCCGGCGGCCCCTCCCTGGTCATAGAGGCACCGTACGAGTGCGACACCGCCATGCAGCGGGACGGCGTGGTGGCCGTACCACCGGCGGGAAAGGGCGAACGATCGTGGTGGTTCGGCCAGTTGGTCGAGTCGACGCCACTCGCCATCTGGTCCGCGAAGCTGGGCGGACGCACGGCGCGGGAGATGGTCCGGCTGCCGGTGGCCGACGACTGGGCCGCCGATCTGCATGCCGCCTGGTGCCGTGCCGCCGTACGCCAGCGGGACGAGGAGTGGGCGCGGGCGCTGCTCGGCGTTCCCACCGCACCCCCGTCGGACGCCACGGGGACGGACTCACCGGCCGAGCGGTCCAAGCTCCTCGCCACCCTGCCCCGGGAGGAACGCGCCTCCTGGGCCGCCGACTTCATAGCGGCCCACGGTCTCTCCGAGGCGTTCCAGCTGCTGGGCGTGTGCGCCGTGCCCTGGGCGGCACCGCTCGGGCGCGCGGTCGTCGACGCACTCGACATCGCCCGGGAAGCGGGCAGTTACCCCTGGAGCTTCAGCGGAGTCATGGGCCTGGCCGAGCGCTGCCTCGACCCCGCCGAGGCCGACCGGCTGGAGGTCCTCACCACGCCGGAGGACGAACGCGAGAACGCCTCACCCGGAGCGGGCGGCTACTGGTCGGAGGCCTTCCAGAGGCTGGTCTCCACCCTCCGCCTGCGAGCGGCCATGGAGGCCGAGCTGGAGGGGGCCTGCCCCTGACGCCGGGGGACGGGCCCCGGCGACCGGGAGCACCACCTGGTACCGAGGCGGCCGTGCGCCCGGCCGCCCGGTCGCACCACTCCGCCAGCCGGAGCACCATCTGGTACCGAGGCGGCCGGGGCTGCGACTCCTCCACCGGGCCACCACCGCCACCGGGTGCGGGCGCCCGGCCCGCATCAGCTGCCCGGCACCGCCCTCATCAGGCGTCCGCGGGGTGCCGGACGTTCGCGTTGACCCAGTCGACGATCGCGGTGGTGGTCGCGCCCGGAGTGAAGATCGCGGCCACCCCGAGTTCCTTGAGCGGCGGGATGTCCTCCTCCGGGATGATCCCGCCGCCGAAGACCTTGATGTCCTCGGCCTCCCGCTCCTTCAGCAAGTCGATCACCTTGGCGAACAACGTGTTGTGGGCGCCGGAGAGGATCGAGAGACCGATCGCGTCGGCGTCCTCCTGGATGGCGGTGTCCACGATCTGTTCGGGGGTCTGGTGGAGACCGGTGTAGATGACCTCCATACCGGCATCCCGCAGTGCCCGCGCGATCACCTTGGCCCCCCGGTCATGACCGTCGAGTCCCGGCTTGGCCACCACCACACGAATCGGACCGGACACACCCATCACTGCCTCCACCTGGTATCCCGCACCGTCGGTCGCGGTCTCCGTCGCACAGACACCACACGGACACCCACAGAGACCGTGCGGGGCCCGCGCCGTGTTCCACACGGCCCCCGCCGTATCCCGCACCCGACGATCAACGGATGTGAACGAACGTTATCCTCAGCATCCTTCCCCGTCCCATCCCGTTTCGTGAAGGACATGAGGGGGGAAATCTCCTTGTGGGACATGTTCGCCATACGCCCGCCCCTGCATCGAGAGGCGCACACCCGCCACCCGGGGGCGGCCGTACGGGGAGCCGCCAGAGGTCGCCGCACACCCGCGCCGTCAGCCGCACGGCGCGGAGGTGCGGCCCCCGCGACCGTCCGGTGCCTCAGCCGTCCGAGCAGGGCTGCCGAGGGACCGTACGGCCCGTCGGCCGGAAGGCCCGGCCACCGGGACCGTGTCCGGGCCGCTCACGGAACGAGACGGCGCGGGACGGAGCAGACGCGGGACACGACGGTGCGGGACAGACCCGCCCCGCCCCGGCACAGCGACCGGAAACCGGCCACCCGGCCCGGCCACCCGGCCACCCGGCCACCCGGCCACCCGGCCACCCGGCAGACGATCCGGGCACCGGACAGAATCCGGAAACCGGACGTCGGTACGCCGGCGGCGACCTCTCCACGGCACCCCCTGAAGGCGCGCGGGACCGAAGCCGTTCGCGCGTGCCGGTGCAGGAGGTCGGCCATGAATCTGCTGTCTCTGCTCACCCTGTTGCCACGACTGCTGCGCCTGCCGTCACCGCATGGTCTGCGCTCGTCGTCCGCGCTGCTCAAAGCCACCGCACTGGACGTGGCGATCCTCGCGGGGCACGTGCTGTTCTACCCGACCGGCCTCACCCCGGAGCGCCGTAAGGCCACGCCCGGCATCGAGCAGGACCTCGACGCGCTGCCCTCGGGCGTCGGCGCGCTGCCCCCGGCCCAGCGGGACGACCGCCCGCCGGTGGTTCTGCTGCACGGGTTCATCGACAACCGCTCGGTCTTCGTGCTGCTCCGCCGCTCCCTGGCCCGGCACGGCAGGCGCCACCTGGAGTCGCTCAACTACTCCCCGTTGACCTGCGACATCCGTACGGCCGCCGAGCTGCTGGGACGGCACGTCGAGGAGATCTGCGAGCGCACCGGTCACCCGCAGGTGGACATCGTCGGGCACAGCCTGGGCGGGCTGATCGCCCGGTACTACGTACAGTGCCTCGGCGGTGACCACCGGGTGCGTGTCCTGGTCACCCTCGGCACCCCGCACGGCGGCACCGCGGTCGCTCCGCTGGCGAGCGCCCACCCGATCGTGCGGCAGATGCGGGCGGGCTCCGACTTCATCGAGGAGCTGCGCACCCCGGCGACCGGCTGCCGGACGCGCTTCGTCGCCTTCTGGAGCGAGCTGGACCGGGTGATGGTCCCCGTGAGCACCGCGCGCGTCGACCACCCGGATCTCGACGCGGAGAACGTACGGGTCACGGGCATCGGCCACCTCGCGCTCCCGGTGCACCCGGCCGTAGCCGCCCGCATCCGCCAGGTGCTGGACGCGCCGGGAGGCGCCACTCTGCCCGGCGCCACGACCCCGGCCGGCCCGACCCGCGCCGGGACCGGCTTCGCGGCGGGCGGCACCACCGTGGCTTGAGGAGGCCGGGGCCGCCTGCCGTCACTTCAGCACCACGGTGACGCGCCGTTCCTCGAAGATCTCCATGAGTACGTCGAAGAACGGAGCCTCCCCGTCACTCGATGGCCCCGGCTCCGCCAACCGCGCCCGCGCTTCGACGGAATCCGTCCAGTCGAGGGTGAATCCGCCGGCGGTACCCCAACCCCCGAACAGGCAGTCGTCCAGCGCGTCCAGGTTCCAACCGAAGTAGCCCAACGGCCCGTTGACGGCTTCACCGATCGCGCACCAGAAGCTGTTCCGGTCGACGACGTGACGGCCGTCCAGGGTTACCGTCCGCCCCGCAAGCGCTTCCGGCTTGCCTCGGCGGCGGTACTCGTGGGAATACAACGCCACCGACAACCAGGCCCATTGCTCGTCACCGGAGAGTCCGCGCCACAGTCCCGTACGGTCCGGTCCCCCGGCCCGGA
Organism: Streptomyces sp. NPDC002690; assembly: GCF_053592415.1. NCBI lineage: Bacteria > Bacillati > Actinomycetota > Actinomycetes > Kitasatosporales > Streptomycetaceae > Streptomyces > Streptomyces sp. NPDC002690. Next base: position 4,098 of record NZ_JBSFVR010000393.1, read on the forward strand.
CCAGGTCCCACACGGCGCCCGAGCCGGGCTCTGCCGACTCGCACCACAGGTCGACCGTGAGGTCGACCAACCCGGTCCCGTGGGCGGAGGGCCGGACGTCGACGGCGGTCACCCCGCCGACGAAGTAGGACCCCATGGCGACCCCGTCCGCGTCGAGTACACGGACATGGCCATTCCCCGCGTCGGCACGTCGACCGCCGATGCTGCCGACCGCCTTCAGCAGACCGCCCTCGGGAAGACAGCCCGTGAGGAACACCCGGCGCTGCCCGGAATCGGACTCCCCCTCGGCCTCGTTCCCTCCGTCCGTCTCCCCGCAGCCCTCGTCCCCGCCCACCGGCGTGAACAGTCCCTCCGCGCCGCGCGCGAAACCCCAGAAGTCGCGCTCGTCGTCGGACCGGAGGGCGTAACCCCAGCCCTCGCCACCCTTGATCGCCTCGTCCACCGAATCTCCCCCTCCGAACGAATTCGGACACCGATCTTCCACCGCGTCAACCGTCGCGACTACGTTCCGTCATCACGTACGGCGGAAATCAGAACGGATTTCTCGAACGTAACGCCAACAACGGGTCTCGGCTGCGCCGAAAGGCGCCCGAATGCCCGCTTCCCGCGCAACCAAACGCTTCCGAAGATTGTGGCCGTCACACACCGACAGGTACAGTCGCGGCCACTGCGTCCCCCGGGGCTCACCCCACTGAACTCCGGACTGGTCCTGCTGCCGAGGCGAGAGAGAAGTTGGTGAACGACCAGTACACCCACACCGGGTACGCCGGATACGACACGTCACAGACCGGCAGCCACCCCGCCGGTCCGCTCTACGGGACGCTTCCCGGTGAGCACGGCGTCGCTCCCGGTTCCGGATACGACAGCGACTTCGCGGCGGGCCCCACGGCCGCCGCCCACCACGACACGTATCCCGGTCAGGACACCACCTACGCCGCCGACTCCTCCTGGGAGAACGGCAGCACCTACAGCGGTTATCCGGCGGAGCCCCACCGGGCCACGCACCAGCACTCGCAAGCCACGCATCAGCACTCGTACGACACCACCGGCAGCTGGCCGGTCGGCACGCCCGAGGGGACCGGGCAGTGGGACTCCAGCTCCTGGCAACAGGACGCGACCCACACGACGACCGGGCAGTGGTCCTTCACCGACACCGGCGCCTTCCCCACCACCACCTTCGAATCGGCCCTGTACGAGACGGGGACGTACCAGGCCGCCGCGCCGGCCACCGGTACGTACGAGACCCACGGCGGGTACGACACCACGGGGTACGCGACAGCCCCCACCGCCTACGCGACCGGCACCTTCGACACCGGGGCCTTCGAGACCGGGCCCCACCAGGCCGGGGCCTACGACACCGGGCACTACGACACCGCCGGTGCCTTCGAAGGCACCCACGCCTTCGAAGCGGCGGGCGGCTACGGCACCACCCCCGGCTACGACGGCCCCGGCTACGACAGCCCGGGTTACGACACCCCCGCCTCCGGCATCCCGGTCTACGCGCCCACCGCCTTCGCCACCGGCGCGTACGACACCGGCGCCTACGACGCGACCGCCTGGAACACCGCGTCGGACCCCGACGCCACGCCCGGGGCGACCGCGTACGTCCCGGAACAGATGTCCTACGCGTCCACCGCGCGGCACGAGGCGACACCCGAACACCAGGTCACCGAACACCAGGTCACGGAACACCAGGGCCCCGAACACCAGGGCCCGGAACACCAGGGCCCGGAACACCGGACCTCCGAACACGCGGCCCCCGACGACGACGCGTCGGACGGGACGGACGCACCCGACTCCGCGCGGGACCTCGCCCCCGAGCCGGAGTCCGAGGACCTGTCCGGCCTCCCGGACACCTGGCCCGACCCGTACCAGCCCGCCGTACGGCCCGAGGGCGGGCCCGAAGGCCGGTCCGAGGGCCGGTCCGCCGCCCGGAACCGCGCCCGTCGGCGTACGCCCGCGAAGCGGTCCGCGCTGCTGACGATCGCGGTCCCGTCCGCCTGCGTGATGGGTGTCGCGGGGATCGCGGCGGCTTCGGTGGGTGGGCTCGGGGGCTCCGACGAGACCAAGGACGACACCACGACGATGGCCGCCGCCGACACGGCCGGCATCAAGGCGCTCGCGTCCAACACCAAGCTGGACACCCAGCTCGCGGGAGTCAGCGCGGCCGGTGAGGACTTCCGGGACCGGGCCAGCCGTACGCAGGAGCGCATCGACCTCAAGGAGCGGCAGGCCGCCGAGAAGAAGAAGCGGGAGGAGGAGGCCGCCCGCAAGGAGGCCGCCCGCCCCAAGTACCTGCTTCCTGTGGCCCAGCACGGGCTCAGCGCGTATTTCGGCCAGGCCGGGGTCAACTGGATGTCCGTGCACACCGGCATCGACTTCCCCGTGCAGTACGGGACTCCGGTGATGGCCGCGACCGACGGCACCGTCCGCACTCAGTGGAACAGCGCCTACGGCAACATGGCGATCGTGACCATGGAGGACGGCACGGAGACCTGGTACTGCCACCTGAGCAGCACCAAGATCCGCTCGGGTTCGGTGAAGGCCGGGGACGTGATCGCGTACTCCGGCAGCTCCGGCAACTCCACCGGCCCGCATCTGCACTTCGAGGTGCGTCCGGGCGGCGGCGCCGCGGTCAATCCGCTGCCGTGGCTGGCGAGCCACGGGCTCAACCCGCAGTAGAGAAGCGGAAGTCGCCGGAAGGGGGGGGGGGGGGCGCCCCCCCCCCCCCCCCCGGCGGCGCGCGGCAGGGCGGCCCCCCCCGCCAC
>NZ_JBSFVR010000394.1:0-6859 GCF_053592415.1 Streptomyces sp. NPDC002690
ACCCGCGCGGCCATGCAGGATGGGGGGATGAGCGGGAGCGCGGAAACAGGCGTGGACGTACGGGGCACGGTGGCGCCCGGATTCGAAGCGGTCCGGGACGCCTTCGTACGGAACTTCGAACAGCGCGGTGAGCGCGGCGCGGCCGTCGCCGTCTACCGCGACGGGCGCAAGGTCGTGGACCTCTGGGCCGGTACGAGAGACGTGGACGGCACCGAACCCTGGGCCGTGGACACCGTCCAGGTCGTCCGCTCGGCGGGCAAGGGCATCGCCGCCGCCGTCCCCCTGATGCTCCACCAGCGCGGACAGGTCGACCTGGACGCCCCGGTGGGTACGTACTGGCCCGAGTTCAAGGCGAACGGCAAGGAACGCGTCCTCGTACGCGACCTCCTCGCCCACCGCGCCGGAGTCCCCGCCCTGGACCGCCCGCTCACCCCCGCCGAGGCGGCCGACGGCCACACCGGACCGGCCGCCGTCGCCGCCCAGCGGCCCCAGTGGGAACCCGGCACCGACCACGGCTATCACGCCCAGACCTACAGCTGGCTCATCGGCGAACTCGTCCGCCGGGCCACCGGCCGCACCATCGGCCGCTGGATCGCCGAGGAGATCGGCCGCCCCCTCGGCCTCGACTTCTGGTTCGGGCTCCCCGCCGACGAAGCCCACCGCGTCGGCCGTATCGGCCCCGTCGAACCACCCGCGACCGGCGACCCCGGCGCCCTGCGGATGCGGCCCAAACGCTCCGTCACCGCTGCCTACGCCGACCCGCACTCGCTCACCCGCCGGGCCTTCGGTGCGATCCACCCCGACCCGGACGAGAACGACCCCGCCTACCGGGCCGCCGAACTCCCCGCCTCCAACGGCATCGCCACCGCCCGCGCGCTGGCCCGCTGCTACGCCGCGATGATCGGCGAGGTCGACGGCCACCGCCTCTTCGCCCCGGCCACCCTCACCCTGGCCCGCACCGAGGAGTCCACCGGCCCCGACCGGGTCCTCGTCGTCAACACCCGTTTCGGACTCGGCTACATGCTGCACGGACCCGCCGCCCCACTGCTCGGCCCCGGCTCCTTCGGCCACCCCGGACGCGGCGGCTCCCTCGGCTTCGCCGACCCCGAGTCCCGTATCGCCCTCGGCTACGTCACCAACGGCCTCCAGAAGGGAGTCACCGCCGACCCGCGCGCCCAGGCCCTGGTCCGGGCTCTGCGCTCGGCGCTCTGAGGCGGGTCAGCCGGCCCGCACGGCTTTCATGTCAGGACAACCGGGTTGGTGATCGCCGCCATCTGCCGGTCCGGATGGCGCACTTCGGCGCGGACGAACCCCGACTCCCCAGCGCTGGTCCGCCACTCGACCTCGCCGGAGCCCTCCGGCGCCAGCCGGACGTGGTGGACCACGCCCCGTTCGGTGTGGAAGGAGACGGTCGCGGACGGGACGCCCCGCACCCGTGCCCGTACGACGGCCTCCCGTCCACGGGTGTCGAGGCACCCGCCCACCTCCGCCGTCTCCGCACCTGCCGTAGCGGTGAACGACACGTCCACGGCGGCCGATCCGGCGATCCAGCTCCGCCCCGCGCGGAGGGCGGCGAGCATGGCGGGCGTGGTCAGCTCCTCCGCGAGCACCACGGTGTGCGGGACGCCGAGTTGCCCCGCCAGATGGGTGTCGCTGTTACCCACGGCCGGCCGCCACCGGCCCCGGTGGACCTCGGCGGCCAGGCCGCGCCCCCACTCGGCGAGCGCCGCCTCGTTGTCCGCGTTCCACGGAAGGTCCGACGTCCAGAGGCCGTTCCACACCTCGACCGCGTCGAAGCCCTCGTACGCGTGGGTGAAGGTGCCGGTCGGATACGGTGCGTGCGGATGCGCGGCCACGCAGATCCCGCCCGCCCGGTGAACCTGGGCCAAACGGGATCCGATCTGCCCTTCCCGTACCCCGTACTCCCAGTCGACGACCTCTCCCGGCCCGATGCCGAGCGCGAGCCAGTGCCCGGTCGCCGTGGTCACCTCCGCGCCCAGGATCACCAGCAGGTCGGCACCGGCCTGTCCGGCCCAGTCGGCGTGCGCGGCAGCGGTGTTGTGGTCGGTGGTCGCGACGAAGTCGAGTCCCGCCGCCCGCGCGGCGGCCGCCAGCTCCGCCGGGGTCAGCTCCCCGTCCGAGTACACCGAGTGCACATGACAGTCACCTCGGTACCAGCCGCCCATGACGCCTCCGTCCGGTGCGCCTGCGCACGCGCACGGCCCGAGTCTCGTCCAACCCCGACTCAGGTGGGCGCGGTTCCTTGCAACACCCGTGACCACGCCCGCCCCACCGCAGTACGGTCGCCCCCATGACACCCCACGCACTCCCGCGTTTCGACGGCCACACCGCCCTCATCACCGGTGCGGGCCAAGGCGTCGGCGCCGCCACCGCCCGCCGGCTCGCCGCCGAGGGGGCGTCGGTGCTCGTCACCGACCTGGACCCCGCCCGTGCCGCCGCGACCGCCGCCCGGATACGGGACGAGGGGTGGGCCGCCGAATCCCTCGCCTGCGACGTCGGCGACCGGGCGGCCGTGGAGGCTGCGGTGGCGTACGCGGTCACCGAGTTCGGCCGGCTCGACGTCCTGGTGAACAACGCCTACGCGGCGGGCCTGGACGCCGAACTCTTCGAGGACGAGAGCGACGAGATCTGGCAGCGCGATCTCGACATCTGTCTCGGCGGCGCCTTCCGCTGCTCCCGCGCCGCCCTTCCGCACCTCGCCGCCTCCGGCCGGGGCGCGATCGTCAACATCGGCTCGGTCAACGGCGAACAGGACTTCGGCGGCCACGCCTACAGCGCCGCGAAGGCGGGCCTGGCCAGCCTGACCCGTACCCTCGCGGGTCACGCCGGACCGCGCGGGGTGCGCGTCAACCTCATCGCCCCCGGCACCCTGCGCACCGACGCCTGGGCGGGCCGCGAGGCCGAACTCGACCGGGCCGCCGCCCTCTACCCGCTCGGCCGCGTCGGCGAACCGGACGACATCGCCGCCGCCGTCGCCTTCCTCGCCTCCCGCGACGCGTCCTGGATCACCGGCACCACCCTGAGGGTCGACGGCGGGCTGCTCGCCGTCAACACGGGCTTCAGGCGGGCGATGGCGGGGGAGTGAACGGGCGCACGGCGCTCAACCCGCGCGGGGCTCGATCCGCGTGCGCGGCAGCAGCCCGTCAGCCCGCGTGCAGCATCATCCCGATGCCGACCACCATCAGCCCGGCCGCCGCGATCCTCGGGGCGCCGAACCGCTCCTTGAAGAGCAGGGCGCCCAGCGCCGCGCCCACGATGATCGAGGACTCGCGCAGCGCCGCGACAGGGGCGAGCGCCGCGCGGGTCTGGGCCCACAGAACCAGTCCGTAGGCGGTCACCGAGAGGGCCGCCCCGAGTAGACCGCGTACCGCCAACGGGGCCAATTGGGTGCCCAGTTCACCGCGTCGGAGGTAGAGGGCGTACGCCGGTACGGCGAGCCCCTGCGCGATCATCAGCCAGGCGATGTACCCCAGCGAACTGCCGGACGCGCGTACCCCGACGCCGTCCACCGTGGTGTACCCGGCGATCGCGAGGCCCGTCCCGAGCGCCGCCACCAGGGCCGGCCAGTCCGGGCGGCGGCCGGAGCCCCGGATGCCCCACAGGGCGAGGCCGACCAGGCCCGCCGAGGCCACCGCCACACCCGCCGTGGCCCAGGCGCCCGGCCGCTCGCCGACGAAGACGGCCGCCAGGAGGGTCACCACGAGCGGGGCCGTACCCCGGGCGATCGGATACATCTGGCCGAAGTCGCCCAGTGTGAACGACCGCATCAGCAGCAGCATGTACGCGATGTGCAGCAGCGCCGAGACGCCCAGGTACGGCCACGCCTCCGCGTCCGGGAACGGCAGGAACGGCGCGGCGACCGCACTGATCAGCAGCCCGCCGCCGGAGATCAGTGTGAAGGAGAGGAGCTGGTCCCTGAGGGCGTGGGCCAGGGCGTTCCACCCGGCGTGGGTGAAGGCCGCCAGCAGCACCGCACCCGCGACCAGCGGGGTCACGCGGTCCGCTCGCGCACGTCCACCACCGTGCCGCCCGCGTGGGCGATCAGACTCTTCGGATCGAGCGGGAAGACCGTGTGCGGAGTACCCGCCGCGGCCCACACGACCGGGTGATCGAGCAGCCCCTGATCGGCCAGCACCCGGGGCTTCGTGACGTGCCCGAAGGGCGGTACGCCCCCGATCGCGTACCCGGTCGCCTCGCGGACCACGTCGGCGCTCGCACGCTTCACCTTCGCCGCGCCCAGCACCTCACGCACTCGTTCGACGTCCACCCGGGAGGCGCCGTCCATCAGGACCACCACGGGCTCGCCGTCGGCCACGAACACGAGGGACTTGGTGATTTCGGCCTGGTCGCAGCCGATCGCGGCGGCGGCCTCGGCGGCGGTCCGGATGGCGTCGGGGAAGCGGCGGACCTCGACCTGGAGCCCCAACTCCGCCAGCGCGGCGGCGAATCGCGGGTGCGCCTCGGCGTGCGCGGCGGGGGCGGTGGTCTGCTGGGACTCGGCGTCGGGGCCGGTGGCGGAAGTACTCATGATCCGCAGGCTACTCGCGCGAACGGGACGTGCGCAGCACCGTACGGACGCCCGGGACGCGCCCCGTACGCGATGGTGCGCCGGTCCACGACCTGGACCGGCGCACCTGCAACCGGCATAGCGGCACTGCGGGTTTACCCCGCTCGCAGCACCGCCGCGACGACCGGACCGGCCGCGTCGCCGCCGTGACCGCCGGACTGGACGACTCCCGCCGCCGCGAGGTCGCCACTGAATCCGGCGAACCAGCTGTTGGAAGTTCCCTGCCCGGCGACCTCCGCCGAACCCGTCTTGGCGCCCTTGTCGCCGTTCACCGAGCTCATGGCCTTCGCGGCGGTACCCCACGAAGCGGTGGCCCGCATCATGGAGTTGAGCTGCTGGACGACTGAGTCCGGCAGCGAGCGTGAGGCCTTGGCGATCGGCCGCCCGTCCAAGTCCTTCGGCACGATGATCGGCTGCTGGAACGTTCCGGTGTGGGCGGTCGCGGTGATGGACGCCATGTTGAGGACGTTCATCTGGATCGTGCCCTGTCCGATGTACTGGGCGGCGGCCTCACCGCCCACCTCCTCGGGCACGCTGCCATCCCAGGTGGTGACGCCGGACTTCCATTCCAGACCTATCCCGAAAACCTCCTTCGCCTCCTTCGCGAGCGCCGAGTCGTCGCGCACCTCGTCGATGAGCTTGATGAAGCCGGTGTTGCAGGAGTTCGCGAATGTCTGGGTGAAGGTACTGCCGTCCGGGAGTGAGAAGTTGTTCAGGTTGTGGAAGGTGCGGCCTTGCCACGTCGCTTCCTTCGGGCACTCGACGGCCCCGTTCGCCGTGGCTTTGCCGCGTTCCAGCAGCATCGCGGCGGTCACGATCTTCATCGTCGAACCGGGTGCCTGCTGGCCTTCGAGTGCCACGTTGAACTCGGTCGCGGGATTGTTGGCGACCGCCCGGATGGCCCCGGTGGACGGCCTGACGGCGACGACGGAGGCCCCGCTGAACTGCTTCACGGCCTTTTCGGCCGCGGCCTGCACGTTCGCGTCGATGGTCGTCTGGACCTTGCCGGGCTTGCCCTTGGCGAGAGTGAGCAGGGTGATGTCGGGGGTGGCCTCGTCCGCACCCTTGATCCACGTCTCGATGCCGGCGGTGCCTCCCGCCTTCTCCCCGTACTTCTTGCGGAGGGTGGCGATGACCGGCGCGAGCGACGGGTACTTGTCCGGGCTCAGCACCACGCCGTTGCGGTCCACCGCCTCGATTTCCGGTGAGGACGACTCTCCGGTGAGGAGCGTCGCGCCCTTGGTCAACTGCGGGTGCACGAGCGTGGGTTGCCAGTCGACGAGCGGCTTGCCGGTGGTCAGCCCGCGTACCACGGTCAACTTGGAGGAGTAGGAGAGCGGCTGGCTCTTCCCCTCGAACGAGACGGTCCCCTTCACCGTGTACGGCACCGTCGCCCCGGTCGCCGGGCCCGGGGTGATCACGACGTTCTCGATGTGCGCCTCGGTGGAGTACCCGGTCAGCACGGGCTCCGCGTCCACCGGGTTGTTCGTCAACTGCGAGGCCGCGGGCCCCTTCCCGGACGACCAGGCGGCGAAGAACGCCTTCGACGTCTCGGCGATCTCCTTCGTGTCCGGCGGCCCGGTCTTCACCTCGGCGGGCGCGCCGGTCGAGCCGATGCCCACGCTCCCGTCCTCGAACAGCACGCTGTACGCGCCATAGCTCAGTCCCCCGGCCACCAGCACGAACGCCCCGCCGACGATGGCGACTTTGACTCCGCTCCGCATGGTTGTGGTCCCTCCCCCGTGATCATTCTTGAACGCGTTCAAGAATCTGTCTGCGCGAATGACTGTACGGGACATGCGTAACGGTGGTGAAGGTTGTTACCAGAACGGGACGATGGGTTCCGGGCGGAGCGGGGGAGCGCTCTCCCGGCAGGTGGCCGGTTCTCGTCGGTGCGCGGTGCGCGGTGCGCGGTGCGCGGTGCGCGGTGCGCGGTGTGCGGTGTGCGGTGTGCGGTGGCGCCACCTCGCCCGGGGGGTCGCTCGCGCAACGTTCACCCGTCCGTCAGCAGTCCGTCAGCCGCCCATTGTGGTCATGAGCCTGTCAGTTCGGTGGAATCGGGTCATGGGAGACCACGGGCACCATCATGCGCACGGGCACGACCATCATGGACACCACGACGCACACCACGACGCACACCACGACGGACGCCACGAGCGGGTCTCCGGCGAGCAGCCGTTGAAGGCGAACCGTCCTCCGGGGCGTAGGAGGCGGGCTACGGCCGAGAACACCTTGCGGGTGTCCGTCTTCCAGATCGCCGAGTTGCACACG
>NZ_JBSFVR010000395.1:0-6855 GCF_053592415.1 Streptomyces sp. NPDC002690
CTACACGTGAACGCCATGGCCGGCAACGAGAGTGGCCGCGACACCGCCCACCTCGCCGACTTCGCCGAGATGCCCGCCCTCGCACCGCACCGGCGGGAGTGTGCTGCTGCATTACTACCCGAACGCCCGGCGGACCATGTCGGTGCCCGGGTGCCCCCGCTCCCGATCTGCCGCTCCCCACGGCGGTACGCGACGCGTGCCTCGGGGCCGGTACGCGCCGCACAAGAGCCGGGGCCGGTACACGCCGTATACGAGGTGGCACCGTGCGGGCCGCACCGGCGAACCGTCCGGGGACGGGCCAGGCCGCCGGAGCTGCGTCCGGAAGCCCGACGACGGCGGAGCGGGACCGTCCCAGTTAACGCGACGGAAAAACTTTGGTCCTAACGTGCGTTGCCTGGCCGGTGACGCCGCCCTCCGGAGCCCGACGAACGTGTCGGCGTCCGACGGGTGCCATCGCGCCCAGGCAGTTACCGGGCGCGAGACGATGAGGTGGAAGCGTGCAACTCACCCCGCACGAGCAGGAGCGTCTGCTCATCCATGTGGCCGCCGACGTCGCCGCCAGACGCCGGGCGCGCGGCCTGCGGCTCAACCACCCGGAGGCGGTCGCGCTGATCACCTCCCACATCCTGGAGGGTGCGCGCGACGGCCGGACCGTCGGCGAACTCATGGCGTCCGGACGCAAGGTGCTCACCCGCGCCGACGTCATGGACGGCATCCCGGAGATGATCCACGACGTCCAGGTGGAGGCCACCTTCCCGGACGGCACCAAACTCGTCACCGTCCACGACCCGATCGTCTGAGGGGCATCGTGATTCCCGGAGAGATCCTGTACGCGGACGGGGCCGTGCCGATCAACGAGGGCCGCCCCGTCACCCGTCTCACCGTCCTCAACGCTGCCGACCGGCCCGTCCAGGTCGGCTCCCACTACCACTTCGCCGAGGCCAACCCCGGTCTCGACTTCGACCGTGGAGCCGCCCGCGGCCTGCGGCTGAACATCGCCGCCGGGACTGCCGTACGTTTCGAGCCCGGCATCCCCATGGACGTCGAACTCGTTCCGCTCGCCGGCGCGCGCGTCGTGCCCGGCCTGCGCGGTGAAACCGGAGGTGCCCTCGATGGCTGAACTCGACCGTGCCGTATACGCCGACCTGTTCGGCCCCACCACCGGCGACCGCATCCGGCTCGCCGACACCTCCCTGCTCGTGGAGATCGAGGAGGACCGCTCGGGCGGTCCCGGACGCGCCGGCGACGAAGCGGTCTTCGGCGGCGGGAAGGTGATCCGGGAATCCATGGGCCAGGCCCGCACCACCCGCGCCGAGGGCGCGCCCGACACGGTGATCACCGGTGTCGTCGTCGTCGACCACTGGGGGATCGTCAAGGCGGACGTCGGCATCCGCGACGGGCGCATCACCGGCATCGGCAAGGCCGGGAACCCCGACACCATGGACGGGGTCCACCCCGACCTCGTCATCGGGCCGGAGACGGAGATCATCGCGGGGAACGGCAAGATCCTGACCGCGGGCGCCATCGACGCGCACGTGCACTTCATCTCGCCGACCCTCGTGGACCAGGCGCTGTCGTCCGGGATCACCACCCTCGTCGGCGGCGGTACCGGCCCGGCCGAGGGAACCAAGGCGACCACCGTCACCCCCGGCTCCTGGCACCTCGCCCGGATGTTCGAGGCGCTGGAGGGGTACCCCGTCAACATCGGCCTCCTCGGCAAGGGCAACACCATGTCCCGCGAGGCCATGCGGGCCCAACTGCGCGGCGGAGCCCTCGGGTTCAAGATCCACGAGGACTGGGGGGCGACTCCCGCAGTCATCGACGCCTGTCTGCGGGTGTGCGAGGAGAGCGGCGCCCAGCTCGCCATCCACACGGACACCCTCAACGAGGCCGGTTTCGTGGCGGACACCCTCGCCGCCATCGCGGGCCGCACCATCCACGCGTACCACACCGAGGGGGCCGGCGGCGGGCACGCGCCCGACATCATCACCGTCGTCTCGGAGCCTTACGTCCTGCCGAGCTCCACCAACCCGACCCGGCCGCACACCGTCAACACCATCGAGGAACACCTCGACATGCTGATGGTCTGCCACCACCTCAACCCGGCCGTCCCCGAGGATCTGGCGTTCGCCGAGTCGCGCATCCGGCCCTCCACGATCGCTGCCGAGGACATCCTGCACGACCTCGGCGCCATCTCGATCATCTCCTCCGACTCCCAGGCCATGGGCCGGATCGGCGAGGTCGTGCTGCGCACCTGGCAGACCGCGCACGTCATGAAGAACCGCCGGGGCGCGCTCCTTGGTGACGGCGCGGCCGACAATCACCGGGTACGTCGCTATGTCGCCAAATACACGATCAACCCGGCGGTGGCCCAGGGGCTCGACCGCGAGATCGGCTCGGTCGAGACCGGCAAGCTCGCCGACCTCGTCCTCTGGGACCCCGCTTTCTTCGGGGTGAAGCCCCGGCTGGTGATCAAGGGCGGCCAGATCGCGTACGCCCAGATGGGCGACGCCAACGCGTCCATCCCCACCCCTCAACCGGTCCTGCCGCGTCCCATGTTCGGCGCCGTCGGCCGGGCTCCCGCAGCCAACTCCTTCAACTTCGTCTCCGCCGCCGCGATCGAGGACGGGCTGCCCGAACGCCTCGGTCTCGGCAAGCGGTTCGTGCCGATCACCAGTACCCGGGGCGTCACCAAGGCCGACATGCGGGAGAACGACGCGCTGCCCCACGTCCAGGTCGACCCGGACAGCTTCGCCGTGACGATCGACGGAGACCTGGTCGAACCGGCGCCGGCCGCCGAACTACCCATGGCCCAGCGTTACTTCCTCTTCTGACCTGGCAGGACCGATGTCACGTGCAGCCCTGCTCGTCCTCGCCGACGGACGGTTCCCCGCCGGAGGCCACGCCCACTCCGGCGGCGCCGAACCGGCCGTCACGGCGGGACGCGTCCGCGACGCGGACGACCTCGCCGACTTCTGCCGGGGCCGTCTGCACACCACCGGCCTCACCGCCGCCGCGCTCGCCGCGGCGGCGGCCCTCGGCCTCGACCCGCTCGCGCTCGACGAGGCGGCGGACGCCCGCACGCCCTCACCCGCCCTGCGGGCCACCGCCCGCAAGCTCGGCCGCCAGCTGATGAGGGCCGCCAGGTCCACCTGGCCGAGTCCCGCCCTGGACACACTCGCGGCCGCCCGGCCGCGCGGCGCCCACCAGCCCGTCGTCCTCGGACTCACCGCGGCCTCGGCCGGCCTGACCCCCGAGGACGCCGCGTACTGCGCCGCGTACGAGGCGGTCGGCGGGCCCTCCACCGCCGTCGTCCGGCTGCTCTCGCTCGACCCTTTCGAGGCCACCGCCGTCCTCGCCCGGCTCGCCCCCGAACTCGACCGCGTCGCCGAACGGGCGGCTGCCGCCGCCCGGCAGGGCATCGACGCCCTACCCGCGGCATCGGCCCCGCTGCTCGACATCGCCGCCGAGACCCACGCCACGTGGCCGGTCCGCCTCTTCGCCTCATGACGCACCCCCACGCCCCATCCCTCAGGAGCCGCACCATGCATCTCGACCATTCGCACGACGGACCCGCCGCGGTCGGCGCGGACGCCGCACGGCCGGACGGCACCCGCCGTGCCCTGCGCATCGGGCTGGGAGGGCCGGTCGGCTCCGGCAAGACCGCCACCGTCGCCGCCCTCTGCCGCACCCTGCGCGACGAGTTCTCCATCGCCGTGGTCACCAACGACATCTACACCCGTGAGGACGCGGAGTTCCTGCTCCGCAACGCGGTGCTCCCGCCCGAGCGGATCCAGGCCGTCGAAACCGGCGCATGTCCCCACACCGCCATCCGTGACGACATCTCCGCCAACCTCGAAGCCGTCGAGGACCTGGAGGACAGTGTCGGCCCGCTCGACCTCATCCTCGTGGAGTCGGGCGGCGACAACCTCACCGCCACGTTCTCCAAAGGGCTGGTCGACGCCCAGGTGTTCGTCATCGACGTGGCCGGCGGCGACGACATCCCGCGCAAGGGCGGCCCCGGCGTGACCACCGCCGACCTGCTCGTCGTCAACAAGACCGACCTCGCCCCGTACGTCGGTTCCGACCTGGACCGGATGGCCGAGGACGCCGCCAAGCAGCGCGGTGAACTTCCCGTCGTCTTCACTTCGTTGACCTCGGTCGACGGAGTCGCGCCGGTGGCCGGATGGGTACGGTCGCAGCTCGCCGCCTGGGCCTCGTGAGCGTCGCCGCGACCGCCCGCATCCGTGCCGCCCGGGACGGGCGGGGCTCCACGGTGCTGCCGGTGCTGGAGAGCGACGGCCCTCTCGCGCTCCGCCGGACCCGGGCCCCGGACCCGTACGCGGGGGTCACGGTCGTCGGCGCCATGAGCGCACCCCTCGGGGGCGACCGCCTCGCCGTCGAGGTGGAGGCCGGGCACGGGGCGCGGCTCACCGTCGGCGCCGCCGCAGCCACGGTGGCGCTCCCCGGCCCCGGGCCCGCCCACTACGACGTCCGGCTGACCGTGGGCGAGGAAGCGGAGCTGCGCTGGCTCCCGGAGCAGCTGATCTCCGCCCGCGGCAGTGACCTGCGGATGACCACCGTCGTCGAACTCGCCGCCACCGCGCGGCTGGTGCTCAGGGAGGAACAGGTCCTCGGCCGCCACGGCGAATCCACGGGCGCCCTGACCACCCGCCTGACCGTGCGGCGTGCGGGACGCCCGCTGCTCGACCAGGAGCTCGGCTACGGTCCCGGAGCCCCGGGCGGCTGGGACGGGCCCGCCGTGCTGGGTGGCCACCGGGCCGTAGGCCAACTTCTCATTGTCCTGCCGGAGTTCGAGAAGAGGCCGCCGGCCGCACGTCTGCTCGGCCCCACCGCGGTCCTCACCCCGCTGGCGGGACCCGCCGCACTGGTCACGGCCGTCGCCGCCGACGCCCGGCTGTTGCGCGGAGTCCTGGAGGGGGCCATGGAGCTCGTACTGGACGATGAAAGAGCAGATCAACCCATGTGAAACGCCATCGACTTGATGGTAGCTCGCGGGCAAGTCCGCTGATCGGTACTGCTGTTACCGGTTATCGGTTGGGTAAAGAAAGGTGGATGCGCACTGTTCTCAGGAACCTCACAGGGGAAATGATCCGCGGGAAACCGTAGATCCGTGCCGCTCGGATGCGGCACGGCAACCCATGGGGGAGGTTCCACTTGAGACGCACCTCAGTGCTCGGCGCGGCCGGCACTCTGATCGCGGGGACGCTCATAGCGGGCATGACGGCCGCACCGGCGGCCGGAGCGGACAACCGGCACAGCGGCGCGGCCGAGGCGCGCGGAGCCGCGATCGCCGCGGAACGCGCGGCCCGCGCGGGCATCGACTGGGCGGACTGCCCCGCCGACTACGCGCTTCCCAAGCCCATCCAGTGCGGCTGGGTGACCGTCCCGCTCGACTACACGAAGCCGAACGGCAAGCAGATCAAGCTGGCCGTCGACCGGCACGTGAGCACGGGTACGGCCGCCGAGCGCCAGGGCGCCCTCGTCTACAACCCCGGTGGCCCCGGTGGCTCCGGCCTGCGCTTCCCGACCCGGATCACCAACAAGAACCCGATCTGGACCAAGGTCGCCGCGGCCTACGACTTCGTGGGCTTCGACCCGCGCGGGGTGGGCCACTCCGCCCCCATCTCCTGCGCCGACCCGCAGGAGTACGTCAAGGTCCCCAAGGCCGACCCGGTTCCCGACACCGAGGCCGACAAGCTGGCCCAGCGCAAGCTCGCCGCCGAGTACGCGGCCGGCTGCGCCGAGCGCAGCGGCGATCTGCTGCCGCAGATGACCACTCTCAACACCGCGCGCGACCTGGACGTGATCCGGGCGGGGCTCGGCGAGAAGAAGCTGAACTACCTGGGTGTCTCCTACGGCACCTATCTGGGGGCGGTCTACGGCACGCTCTTCCCGGGGCATCTGCGCCGCATGGTCGTCGACAGCGTCGTCAACCCGGAGCAGGACAACATCTGGTACGAGGCCAACCTCAACCAGGACGTCGCGTTCCAGAACCGCTGGGAGGACTGGCAGGCGTGGGTCGCCCGCAACGACTCCGTCTACCACATCGGCGACACGCCCCAGAAGGTCGAGCAGGCCTGGCTCACCCTGCGCGCCGCAGCCAAGAAGAACCCCATCGGAGGCGTCGTCGGCCCTGCCGAGCTGATCGGCTTCTTCCAGAGCGCGCCGTACTACGACTCCTCCTGGGCGCCCGTGGCCCGGACCTGGAGCGCCTACCTGGCCGGAGACACCCAGGCGCTCGTCGACGCCGTCGCCCCCGACCTGAGCGACATCGCGGGCAACATCGCCACCGAGAACGGCAACGCCGTGTACACCGCGGTCGAGTGCGCGGACGCGCAGTGGCCCACCAGCTGGCGCACCTGGGACCGCGACAACACCCGGCTGCATCGCGACTACCCGTTCCTGACCTGGGCCAACGCGTGGATGAACCTGCCGTGCGCCACCTGGCCGACCAAGCGGCAGACGCCTCTGGAGGTGAAGACGGGCAAGGGCCTCCCGCCCGTCCTGATCGTCCAGTCCACGCGTGACGCCGCCACCCCGTACGAGGGAGCGGTCGAACTGCACCAGCGGTTCAAGGGCTCCCGGCTGATCACCGAGAAGGACGCCGGATCCCACGGGGTCACCGGTCTCCTGAACACCTGTGTCAACGACCGCGTGAACACCTATCTGCTCACCGGTCGCACCGACCGGCACGACGTGACGTGCGCCCCGCACGCCACGCCCGTGCCGTAACCGGACCGTACGGGAAGGGGTGCGGACGGCCGGGCAACAACCACCGGTTACACACCCACCGCCAAGGAGTACGACCCGGCCAACACCGGCAGCGTGGAC
>NZ_JBSFVR010000396.1:0-6802 GCF_053592415.1 Streptomyces sp. NPDC002690
GCCCGCTCCGCGCTCTGCTGCCGACGCTGCTCGTCGGCGCCCTGGGTGCCCCGGGCCAGCGCGCGGTCGGGGCGCTCCAGGACGAGGAGGGCGGCCCCCTCGGAGAGGACGAACCCGTCCCGGTCCGTGTCGAACGGGCTGGACGCCACCTCGGGCCCGCGCCGGGAGAGGGCCCGCATCTGGGTGAAGCAGGTGGCGGCCATCCGGGAACGCCCGGACTCGCTGCCCCCGGCCAGCACGATGTCGCAGGCGCCGGAGGCGATCAGGCCGCGGGCGACACCGAGTGCGGTGGCCCCGGAGGCGCAGGCGCTGGTGACGGTGAAGTTGGGGCCGCGTACGCCGAGGTCGAGGGCGACCTCGGCCGCCGCCATGCTGGCCACGCTCCGGGGCAGCGCCAGGGGCGAGACCAGGTGCGGCCGGTCCTCGCCGAGCAGCGTGAACTCGCGTACGTAGGTCTCCATGCTGTTGCAGCTGACGCCGAGGACGACACCGATCCGGTCGGCGTCCCAGGTGGCCGGGGAGAGCTTGGCGTCCGCCACGGCCTGGCGGGCGGCCTCCAGGGCGAGCTGGCAGAAACGGTCCAGCCGACGGGCCAGGCGGCGACCGAGGGCGGCTTCGGGGTCGAGACCGACCGGGCAGGAGATGTCGACGGGAAGCCCCGCCAGTACGGGATCGCGCCGGGCGAGGCTCTTGCCCGCGCACACGGCGTCCCAGGTCGCGATGGCGTTCGCGCCGGCCGGGGTGATCATGCCGATGCCGGTGACGGCGGCTTCAGCCGGCATGGCGCGTCCCTCGGGTGGTGGCGGCCGAGGGGCTCACCGGGGGCCGGGGGCCGTTCGGGGACGTGGGGGCGGGGGATGCGGGGGATGCGGGGGTGAGGGTCATCGGGGGGCTCTCGCGAGGGTGGTGAGCAGGCGGAGGTGGTGGGGGAGGGCGGTTCCGGCCATCGGCGCGGGGCCCTCGGCGGAGCCGGAGGCCGGGAGTCCGGCCGGGCCGGAGGCCGGGAGGCCCGGCGCCGGGTCGTCGGCGAGGCGCAGGGAGGGGAACCGGCTGAGCAGGGCCGGCAGGAACTCGCCCAGTTGCAGACGGGCGAGGGCCGCGCCGACGCAGTAGTGGATGCCGACGCCGAAGGTCAGGTGGGCGGTGGAGGTGGCGGCGGCCCGGGGATCGCGGTTGGCGGCCGGTACCACCACGATCAGCCGCTGCTGGGCGGCGACGGGCACCCCGGCCAGTACGCAGCCGCGGGTCGCGACGCGGCCGACGACCGCGGCGGCCGGCCGGTCGCGCAGCACGTCCTCCACGGCGGCCCCCATGTCCTCGGGGCGCCGGCGCAGCGCGGCGGTCAGCCCGGGGTCGCTCAGCACCGCGTGGGCCGCGCTGGTCAGCGAGGACTGGACGGTCATGAAGCCGGTGACGAACAACTGGGCGGTGTGCACCACGATGTCGTCGGTCCCCACCCCCTCCGCCCGGGCGGCGGTCACCCAGGCGGAGAGGAAGTCGGTGCCGGGGCACCGCTCCCGCTCCTGGACGACCCGCAGGAAGTACGCGAACAGGGCGGCGTCCGCCGCGTCCGCGTCGTCCAGGTCGGCCTCGGAGGGGAAGAGCTCGGCGGCGGCCGTCCAGCGGGCGCTCAGGCTCGCGAGCATGGGGGCGTCCTCGTCGGGCAGCGTGAGGATCTTGCACATGACCCGGGAGGGCAGCGGCCGGCTGATGTGTTCGGTCAGGTCGGCGGTGCCGTGGGCCGCCAGTGCGGCGCCCAGGTCGTTCAGGCCGCTGTGGACCAGACCGGTCACCACGGGCCGCAGCTCGGCGAGCGCGGTGCGGTGGAAACCCTGGGCGAGATGGGCCCGGAGCGCGGTGTGGCGGGGCGGGTTGGCGTTGGGCAGGGAGGCCGCGTAACTGACCACGCTGCGGTGGTGGCGCCAGCTGCCGGCGTGCGCGTCGCGCCAGGCGGTGTCCGGGAGGACGAACGCCGGATCGCGCAGGACGTGGCGGCACTCCTGGAAGCCGGTGACGACGACCGCGTTCAGCGCGGGTACGGGGATCACCGGGCCCAGCTTCCGCAGCCGGTCGAACACCGGGTACGGGTCGGCTTCGGTGCGCAGCCGACGGAGCAGGCGCATCACCTGTCCCTGGAGACCGGGGGCCTCGGGCTCGGTGACGGACGGGGTGGCCGGGTGGGGCGACGGGGCGGTGGGGAGGACGGCGCTCATGGGATTCGGTGCTTCCAGTGGTTCACGGGGAGCGGCGGGGGCGCCGCGCCGTTCGGTGCGGGGTGCGGGCGATCGCGCGGCTCTTCGGCGGCGGGGTACGGGCGTCGGGCGGTACGGGGTGTGGGCGCGGGGCGGGGGTACGGCCGCGCGGGGTCAGGAGGCCATCAGGGCCAGGGCGCTGTTCTGGCCGCCCAGGGCGGTGGAGACGCACAGCGCGGTGCGTGCCACCCCCGGGCGGGGGACCTTCGTGACGAGGTCGACGCCTTCGGCGAAGGCGGGGTCCGGTTCGGTGAGGTTCGCGGTCGGCGGGATGGTCCGCCGGGCCAGGGTGAGCACGCTGAGGACGGCCTCGATGCCCCCCGACCCCGCGCCGGCGTGACCGAGGGCGGCCTTGGTGGCGGTGACCGGCGGGCGGTGCGGCAGCACCCGGGCCAGCCAGGACGCCTCCGCCGCGTCGCTGGAGAGTGTCGCCGTTCCGTGTGCGTTGACGTGCTCCACGTCCTGCGGCTGCCAGCGGGCGTCGGCGAGCGCGGCGCGTACCGCCCGCTCGGCGCCCCGGCCCTCGGGGTGGACGGCGGCGATGTGGTGGGCGTCGCCCGCGGCCCCGTAACCGGCCGTCCAGGCCAGCACCGGTGCGCGGCGGGCCCGGGCGTGCGCCGCACGCTCCAGCACCAGGATTCCGGCACCCTCGGCGGCCACGAAGCCGTCCCGGCCGCTGCCGAAGGGGCGGGCCGCGTCGCGCGGGTCGCAGGGGCGCGAGGACAGCAGGCCCAGCTGGGCGAAGGCCGTCACGGTGAGGGGGTGGCAGAGGCACTCGGAACCGCCGGCCACCGCGACGTCCAGGGTGCCGGAGCGCAGCAGGTCGCGGGCGACGCCGATCGCGGTCAGCCCGGAGGCGCAGCCCGCCGAGGTCGCGAAGTTCGGTCCGGCCGCGCCGAGATCGAGGGCGACCTCGGCCGCGCTCGCGCTGGGCAGGCTGCGGGGCATCGCCATCGGCGGGACGGTCTCGGGGCGGCCGGCGGCGAGCTTGCCGCAGATGTCGACCAGGCCGTCGACGCTGGAGCCGCCCGTACCGATCACCACTCCGACGCGGACCGGGTCCCAGTCCCGGCCCGTGAGCCCCGCCATGGCCACGGCCTCGCGGGCGGCGACCATGCTGAGCTGTGTGTTCCGGTCCATCCGGCGGGCCAGGCGCCGTCCGAGCAACGCGTCGGCGTCGAAGTCCGGTACCCGGCAGGAGATGTCCACCCGCAGTCCGGCCAGCAGCGGATCACGGGCGGCCGTCGACACCCCGGCGAGGGCGGCTCGCCAGCCGGCCTCCACGCCGGTCCCGCCCGGCGTGACCAAGCCCAGGCCCGTCACGACGACACCGGCCTTCACGACTGCGCAGGCGCGACGAACAGGGCCTGGTCGAACGACGATGCGGGGGCGGCGGACCGGGCCTGATCGGGTGCGGGGGCCGCGGCCTCCGGGCGGGCCGGACCGGGCGACGGCGCGGCGGCCATGGCCGGGGGGCGCGCCCGGTCGAACTCCGCCGCCATCTGCCCCAGGGTGCTGTCGGGGCTCATCTCCACGTCCTCCAGACGTACCCCGGTGGACTCGGTGATGATCACCGCCAGCTCCGCCAGGGAGAGCGAGTCCAGCTCCAGTTGACGGGCCGTCGCGTCGGGCCGCACCTGTTCCTCGTCAAGCCCGAACTCCTCGACCAGCAGCCTGGTCAGCATCTCGTACATCGCACCGTCCTCCATGAAGTTGTTTCTTGCGCAAACACAGTCGCCAACGACGCCAAGCCCTCCTGGTCACCCCGAAACACCGATTCGCCAGGGTTGACACGCGAGAGTCCCCGCATACGGCCGTGTGGCGGGGGGTGGCGCGAACGGGGGTGGGGTGGCGCGTCGACCTGGGAGGCGACGGCCCGTCGGCGTGCCGGGGACGGTGCACGGCCCGGTGCGGGGCGAGCCGACCGCGTTGTCAGTGGGCGCACGTATGTTCAGTCGTGTTCCGCCTCCGCCGTCGCGGCGCGGTGCCCCCTTGTGCGCGGAAACCCCTTCGGGTCGTAAAGGCCCATCGAACTCACAGGAGATGACGTGTCGTCAGAGATGGAGAGGTCGAGCACGGTGCGGGTGATCCCGCCCGCCCGGCCGCGCAAGCTCGCCAAGGTCCCGTTCGTGGAACTCGCCGACGGGCGGCTGCAGGGCGTCGTCTCCAGCGGGTCGGACATCGAGCGTGTCTATGTCTCGTCCGTCGAGACCCGGACCTTCGCCTACGCCTGCAGCACCAACAACAACCGCCCCTGCGGCGGAGCGCGCGGCGGCTTCTGCAACCACATACGCGCACTGGTCAACGAGTCCGTCCTCCAGTACGGCGCCGAGCGCGTGGCCCGCTACCTCAAGGCCGAGCCCGCCGACGGCGGGGCGAGCGCGGCGGGCATCACCGCCACCATGACGGCCACCCGCCCCGGCCCGGCGGACAGCAAGGCCGCCGCACCCGTCTTCAGCCGGTTCCTGCATCACCTCGCCTACCTCGAACTCGCGCCGACCACATGGCCGTTGGCCGAGATGCAGTGGTTCCCGCCGACGCGTTCGCCGCACGGGGCGGTGGCGGCCTGATGCGCGCCGACCTGCTCGTCGAGGCGATCGACGGAGTGGACGAGGCAGTGGCCGCCGTCGACTCCTTCGACCGGGTCCTGGTGACCGGCCTGCTCCGGCCACGCCCCGCCCAGGCCGCCGCGCTGGCGGATTTCGCGGAGGCCCTCGCGGGCAGCCCGCTCGCCTCCCGGGTCGCCGAGGCGGCTGGTAAGGCCGCTTCCGGGGCGGCGGGCGAGGAGCACTTCACCGCCCTCGCGGCGGGCCGCGCCGCACTGCTCGGCGCCGTCCACGACGCGCTGACCGTACGGGCCCAGGAGGCGGCGGGGCGGACCTCCTGGGCGTCGGCCGCCCCGGCCACCAGCACCGGGACCCCGGCGAACCTGCTGGTCGCCGCCCGATCCTGGCTCTGTGACCTGGCCCGCTGCGGCTGGCGCGGCATCGACCACGAGGTGGTCCAGGGGGCGGCCCGGATCGTCGCCGCGATGCTCGACGACCCCGAACTGCGCCGCTTGGCCGCCGTCCTGGACGGCTTCGCCGCCGAACTCGCCGCGTCCTGCCCGGGCGCCACCATGGAGTGGGTGCCGGTCCGGCGCTGGGCCGACCTCTGGGCGCGGGCGATGCTGCTCACCCTGCCCGGCGCGATCGCCGCCCCGGAGACCGTCCCGGCCACCGGCCGCCTGCTGCCGCTCGGCGTGGACCTGCAGGAGCACGCCACCGCCGTACAGGCGCAGGTGCACGCCGTGTTCGAGCCTGCGGACGGCTCCACGCCGTCCCTGGTACGGGCGTCGGTGTCGGCGCCCAAGCCCGACTCGGTCGTCGGCGCCGGGCTCTGGCAGCTGCTCCGCCCCCACCTCTCGCTGCTGGCGGCGGTGGGCGAGGGACGCACCATGGAGCTCACCGGCATGCCCCTCACCCCGGCGGGCGACCTGATCTGGAGCGAGGAGAACGCCCGCACCGGCGAGTCCGCCGACGCCTTCGCCACCGCCCGGGTCGCCCTGCCCGCCGCGACCGGCCGGGCCACCGCCCCGCTGGACCGCCACCCCGCGGCAGTCGCCGTCCCCGTCTTCGTCGACGGCTACGCGGCAGCGGCCGGGGAGGACGGCTCGGTGGTGTTCACCCTCGCCGGGCACGCCCTCGACGTCGACGTGGACCGGATTCCGGCCGCCGGACCCCTCACCCCCGAGGCCGTCCTCGCGTCGGGAGCGTGCATCGGACTGCTCCGCTGGGACGCGGGGGAGTTCCGCCTCCAGCCGCTCGCCGTGGAGACCACCGTGCGGAAGAAGGCGGTGGCGGTGCACGCCGGGGCCTGGGCCGGAGGCACCACCGACAAGGCCGGGACCAGGGCCGAGAAGGCCGCCACCGACGCGGCGGCCGTACTGCGCGAACGCGCCGGAAGGCTGCTGCGGAAATGACCGGACGGACGGACGACATCGGACAGCGCGCGGCAGCGGGAGCGACGCGATTCCCCGGCGCCCCGGACGACATTGCCGGCCCGGATTCCCAGGACAATCGCCGTCAGGTTCTCTACTGGCGGCTCCTGGCCCAGCTCTTCGACCCCGAGGAGCAGCCGGCGCTGGAGTCGGCGAGCCTCGCCGTGGTCGAGGACATCGGGCTGCCGCCCGCACTGCTGGACCAGCGGGTCGCGGTCGACTCGGTGGTCCAGCGCCACCCGGGACTCGCCGCCGAATTCGACGGACTGCTCGCGGCGCAGCCCGGAGCGGGAGCGGCCGGGGCGGACCCCGAACCCGGGGCGGTCACCGAACCCGGGGCGGTCACCGAACCCGGGGCGGTCACCGAACCCGGGGCGGACACCGACCCCGGCCGGGACCGGGCGGCCGAGGTGCGGCGGGCCGCACTGGTCTCCAAGGTGCTGCTGAACGTCTTCGCGACGGGTACGGGCGCGGTCACCGCCGGGCAGCTGGCTGCCAAGGCCATCGAGCGACGAGTAAGCCCCACCTGACCGTCGAGGGGTGATACGGCCGTCGCTAGGCTGCCGACATG
>NZ_JBSFVR010000397.1:0-6714 GCF_053592415.1 Streptomyces sp. NPDC002690
CCCATGCTTTCGGTGCGCGGGGCCCGGGGCAACTCGTGACGCGGAAAACGTGTGGCACACCCCACAAGCGAAACGGTCCCGTTTCGCTTGGCGGTCGACGTAGGCTCAGGTGTACGAAACGGTTTCGTTCCTGTGAGCGAACCGTGGCCCGGAGTACGGAAGGAGGTCGGCGCCCATGGCACGCACCAGGCTCACGCCTGAACGCGAGAGCGAGCTGTTCGCGGCCGTCCTCGACCTGCTCCGCGAGGTCGGCTACGACGCCCTGACCATGGACGCCGTCGCGGCCCGCACCCACTCCAGCAAGGCGACCCTCTACCGCCAGTGGGGGAGCAAGCCCGAGCTGGTGGTGACCGCGATGCGGCACAACAAGCCGGTGCGGCTGGCCGACATCGACACGGGCTCGGTGCGGGGAGACTTCCTCGCCGTCGTGACCCGTACCGACGACTGTCGCATGGAACAGGACTCCGCGCTGATGCGGGGTCTGAGCCATGCCGTCCACGACAATCCCGATCTGCACCAGGCCCTGCGCGAGCTGCTGGTCGAGCCGGAGCTCTCCGGTCTCGCCGCACTGCTGCGCAGGGGTGTGGAGCGGGGCGAGCTGAATCCGGACAATCCGGCGCTCAAATACGTACCCCACATGCTGATCGGCGCGTTCGCCGCCCGGCAACTGGTCGACGGCCGCCCCGTGGACCAGGCTTTCCTCCTCGAATATGTCGACTCCGTGGTCCTCCAGGCCCTCGGCGTCTGACGTCCCCGGCCGCTCCCCGGCGGTCCGCTCCCCACCGCTCCACCTGACACGCCGCTCTCGTCGTCGGGCTGGTTCCTCATGCCGAATTTCCCGCACACGACTTGACCGGGAGTCCGCCTCCGTGGCCACATTCCTTTACAAAATCGGACGCCTCGCGTTCCGCAAGCGGGGCTACGTCGCCCTCATCTGGGTCGCCCTGCTGGCCATCGCCGGCGTCGGTGCCGCCACCGCGGCCACCCCCGCGGCCAGCTCCTTCTCCATACCGGGCACGGAGGCGCAGAAGGCCTTCGACCTGCTGGACCAGCGCTTCCCCGCCTCCCACGCCGACGGCGCCACCGCCCGGGTCGTCTTCCAGGTCCCGGACGGGCAGAAGATGGCCGACCCGGCCAACAAGGCCGAGGTCGAGAAGATCGTCGGAGAGCTGAAGAGCGGCTCCGACCAGGTCGCCTCGGTGACCGACCCGTTCACGGCCAACGCCGTCAGCAAGGACGGTTCGACCGCGTACATCACCGTCTCCTACGACGCCGCGTCCACCAGCCTCACCGACGCGACCCGGGACGCCCTGGAGAAGACGGGCGACCACGCCGAGGCGAGCGGGATGACCGTGGCCCTCGGCGGTGACGCGCTCGAAGCGGGCGCCGAAGGCGGCGCCACCGAGGTCATCGGGATCGTCCTCGCCGCAGTGGTGCTCGTCGTCACCCTGGGCTCGCTCGTGGCCGCCGGACTCCCGCTGCTGACCGCGATCGTCGGCGTCGGCATCGGCGTCGCGTCGATCACGGCACTCGCGAACGCGCTGGACCTCGGCACCACCACCTCCACCCTCGCGATGATGATCGGCCTCGCGGTCGGCATCGACTACGCGCTCTTCATCGTCTCCCGCTACCGGGCCGAACTGGCCGAGGGACGGGAACGCGAGGAAGCCGCCGGGCGGGCGGTCGGCACCGCCGGCTCCGCCGTCGTCTTCGCCGGGCTGACCGTCGTCATCGCGCTCGCGGGCCTCTCCGTCGTCAACGTGCCCATGCTCACCAAGATGGGCCTCGCCGCCGCCGGCACGGTCGTCGTCGCCGTCCTCATCGCCCTCACCCTGGTTCCGGCCCTGATGGGCTTCGCGGGCAAGCGGATCATGGGCCGCAAGGCGCGCAACGCCGCGGCCGCCGCGAACCGTCCCGACGCCAAGCCGAACGGCGGGACCCGCTGGGCCCGGTTCGTGCTGCGCCGCCCCGTGTGGGTCCTGGTGGTCGGCGTCCTCGGCCTCGGTGCCATCGCGCTGCCGGCCACCTCGCTGGAGATGGGCCTGCCGGACGACGGCTCCCAGCCCAAGAGCACCACGCAGCGTCAGGCGTACGACATGCTGTCGGACGGCTTCGGCCCCGGCTTCAACGGGCCGCTGATGGTCGTCGTCGACACCCGGCACAGCTCGGACGGCAAGACCGCCGTGAAGCAGGTCACCGACGAGATCGAGTCCCTGGGTCACGTCACCGCCGTCACCCCGGCCGTCTTCAACCCCGCCGGTGACACCGCGACGATCACCGTCATCCCGAAGGACCGGCCCAGCTCGACCGGTACCGAGGAGCTCGTGCACTCGATCCGCGACGCGGGTGAGCACATCAAGAGCGACACCGGCGCCGAGGTCCTGGTCACCGGGGCCACCGCGATGAACATCGACTTCTCGCAGAGGATGAACGACGCGCTGATCCCCTACCTGGGGCTCGTCGTCGGCCTGGCCTTCCTCCTCCTGATCCTGGTCTTCCGCTCGATCCTCGTCCCGCTGAAGGCGGCCCTCGGGTTCCTGCTCTCGGTCGTGGCGGCGCTCGGCGCGGTCGTCGCGGTCTTCCAGTGGGGCTGGCTCGCGTCGCTGCTGGGTGTGGAGACCACCGGCCCGATCATGTCGATGATGCCGATCTTCATGGTCGGTGTGGTCTTCGGTCTGGCCATGGACTACGAGGTCTTCCTCGTCACCCGCATGCGGGAGGCGTTCGTCCATGGGGAGACCCCGCACCAGGCCATCGAGACCGGTTTCAAGCACGGGGCCCGTGTGGTCACGGCGGCGGCCGTCATCATGATGGCGGTCTTCGGCGGCTTCATCGGCGCCACCGAGTCGATGATCAAGATGATCGGTTTCGGTCTCGCGATCGCCGTCTTCTTCGACGCCTTCGTGGTCCGCATGGCGATCGTCCCCGCCGTGCTCGCCCTGCTGGGCAAGCGGGCCTGGTGGCTCCCGCGCTGGCTGGACCGCATCCTGCCCAACGTCGACGTCGAGGGCGAGGGGCTGGCCAAGCACGTCCCCGCCGAGACCGGCGGCGGCGAGGGACCGGCCGGCGGCGAACGCGAGCTGAGCCGGGTCTGACCCCCGGCGGCCGTTTGACCCCCCGGGCCGCCGGGCCCAACGGCCCGGCGGCCCCACCGGACTCCGGGGCCGCGCCTGAGCGGGGCGCGGTACCGGGACGCACCGACATCTGTGGGGACGGGTGCCGGTGCGACGAAAGCCCCCGTGCGAGCGGCACGGGGGCTTTCGGCATACGCGCGGACAGTGCGGGGTGCGGGGTTCGGGCAGTGCGGTGCAGTGCGGTGCGGTGCGGTGCGGTGCGGTGCGGGCTCAGCGTCCGGCGGCGGCGGGCGGGGCGGCCTCGGTGTGGGTGCGGCCGAGGAAGCGTTGGAGCGCGGCGTTCTCGATCTGGAAGACCTCGACTCCGCCGGTCGAGTGCAGCTCCAGCACCAACTGCGCCCGCCCGGCGGGCCAGAGGCGCACCTGGCCGCTCTCGACGGGCGCGTTCATGCCGTCCTCCAGCAGTTCGCGGCGGAGCGCCCAGTCGGCGCCGCCGTCGAAGACGAGGTGGACGGTGCCGGGGTCGCCGTCGGCGTCGTAGCGCAGGTCGACCGGGACCGGGCGCGTGAGCGGGCCGTCGGTGATGAGACGGGCCCGGGTGTGTTCTTCGATCACGGGGGACATCGGCCGACTCCTCCTGTTATTGACGCTTTGTAATCTAATGTCCCATATTTCACGGCGCGTGTGCCGCGCGTAAATGTAGGGAATGCGCTCTTGCGCATCATTCGCAAGAAAACCCTATGATTGGCGGGTTCACGGTGGGCTCAGGTCGCAGACCTGGTCGCAGCCCCTGTCCTCGCCGACCCCGCAGAAGCGGAGCCCTTCCATGCATGTACCCGACGGTTTCATCAACGCACCTGTCTCCGTGGCCACCGGAGTCGTCGCCGCGGGCGCCGTCGCGGTCAGCCTGCGCGGCGCCCGCCGCGAGCTGGGCGAGCGCACCGCTCCGCTCGCCGGGCTGATGGCCGCCTTCATCTTCGCCGTGCAGATGCTGAACTTCCCGGTCGCCGCCGGCACCAGCGGGCATCTCCTCGGCGGGGCGCTGGCCGCGATACTCGTCGGGCCCTACACCGGGGTCCTCTGTGTCACCGTGGTGCTCCTCATGCAGGGCATCCTCTTCGCGGACGGCGGCCTCACCGCCCTCGGCGTCAACATCACGGACATGGGCGTCGTCACCACCGTCGTCGGCTACGTGGTCTTCCGCCTGCTGATGCGGGCCCTGCCGCGCCGCCGGTCCACCGTCACGGTCGCCTCCTTCGTCGCCGCGCTGGTCTCCGTACCCGCCGCCGCCGTCGCCTTCACGCTCATGTACTGGATCGGCGGCACCACCGACATCCCCATCGGCGAGGTCTTCAAGGCGATGGTCGGCGTGCACGTCCTCATCGGCATCGGTGAAGCCGTCATCACCGCCGCCACGGTCGGCGCCGTCATCGCGGTCCGCCCCGACCTGGTGCACGGCGCCAAGGGTTTCGCCGCGCCGCTCAAGCTCCGCGTCGACGGGCAGCTGATCGACGCGGCCCCTGCCGCCCCCGCCGTGAAGCCCGCAGTCGGTGTCGCGACCCGCTCCACGCGCGGTCTGCTCGCCGCCGGCCTGCTCACCGCGCTCGTGCTGGCCGGTGTCGTCTCGTACTACGCCTCCTCCAGCCCCGACGGCCTGGAGAAGGTCGCCACCGACAAGGGCATCGACCGGAAGGTCGAGGAGCACGCCTCCGCCGACTCCCCGCTCGCCGACTACGGCGTCAAGGACGTGGACGACGCCCGCCTCTCCGGTGGCCTCGCCGGGGTCATCGGCGTCGGCGTGACCGTCGTCGTGGGCGGCACGGTGTTCTGGGCGATCCGCCGCCGCCGGAACGACGACACGGACGTGCAGGCCGGACCCGCCACCGCCCCGCTCGCCGAGAAGGTCTGAGCCGGGGATGGGATCGGGCCACGCCCACCGCCTCTACCGGCAGGGACACTCACCCGTCCACGCGCTGCCCCCGCACTGCAAGCTGGCCGCCGTCTTCTGCTTCGTACTCGTCGTGGTCTCCACCCCGCGCGAGGCGGTGTGGGCGTTCGCGCTCTACGCGGTGCTTCTCGCAGCCGTCGCGGCGGCGGCCCGGATGCCGGCCGGGTTCCTGCTGAAACGCCTCGTCATCGAGGTCCCATTCGTGGCGTTCGCGCTGCTCATGCCGTTCGTCGTACCGGGGGAGCGGACCGAGTTCCTCGGCCTCCACCTGAGCGTGGCCGGACTCTGGGGCGCCTGGAACGTCCTCGCCAAGGGCACCCTCGGCGTCGCCGCCTCGGTGATCCTCGCCTCCACCACCGAACTCCGCGCCCTGCTGCTGGGCCTCCAGCGGCTCAGGCTGCCCCCGCTCCTCGTCCAGATCGCGTCCTTCATGATCCGGTACGGGGACGTCATCACCGACGAGATGCGCCGGATGTCCGTCGCCCGCCGCTCCCGCGGCTTCGAGGCGCGCGGCGTACGCCAGTGGGGCGTCCTCGCCAAGTCGGCCGGCGCCCTCTTCATCCGCTCCTACGAACGCGGCGAGCGGGTCCACCTGGCGATGGTCAGCCGGGGGTACGCGGGCACCATGCCCGTCATCGACGAGGTGACGGCCTCCCGCACCCAGTGGGCGTACGCGGCGGCCCTCCCACTGCCCGCCCTCGCGGTCTGCCTCCTCGGCTGGGCCCTGTGACCGCCGGACGCGCACCCCGCACCTTTGCTTACCCTTCCGCACGTCTGCTGGGATGAACACATGAACAGCCCGACACCCGCCGGCCAGACCCCCGCCCCCGTGCCGCCGTCACTCGAAGTCGGCGGCCTCGCCTACGCCTACCCCGACGGGCACCAGGCGCTCTTCGGCGTGGACCTGACCGTCGCCCGGGGCGAACGCGTCGCGCTGCTCGGCCCCAACGGCGCCGGGAAGACCACCCTCGTCCTGCACCTCAACGGCATCCTCGAAGCGGGCGCCGGAACCGTCCGCGTCGCCGGGCTCCCGGTCGAGAAGCGGAACCTCGCGGAGATCCGCCGCCGCGTCGGCATCGTCTTCCAGGACCCCGACGACCAGCTGTTCATGCCCACCGTCCGCGAGGACGTCGCCTTCGGCCCCGCCGCCTCCGGACTGCGTGGAGCCGAACTGGAGGCCCGGGTCACCGCAGCCCTCACCCAGGTCGGCATGGCCGAGTACGCCGACCGCCCGCCGCACCATCTCTCCTTCGGGCAGCGCCGCCGGGTGGCCGTCGCCACCGTCCTCGCCATGGAGCCCGAGATCCTCGTCCTCGACGAGCCGTCCTCCAACCTGGACCCGGCCTCCCGCCGCGAACTCGCCGACATCCTCCGCTCCCTGGACGTCACCGTCCTGATGGTCACCCACGACCTGCCGTACGCCCTGGAGCTCTGCCCCCGCGCCGTCATCCTCAGCGACGGCGTCATCGCCGCCGACGACCGTACGCAGGACCTCCTCCTCGACGAGGAACTCATGCGCGCGCACCGGCTGGAGCTGCCCTTCGGCTTCGATCCAGGTTCCGTGACCGTAAACAGCAGGTGACCCGCCCCCCGTCGGACCCGCGCGGCCATGCAGGATGGGGGGATGAGCGGGAGCGCGGAAACAGGCGTGGACGTACGGGGCACGGTGGCGCCCGGATTCGAAGCGGTCCG
>NZ_JBSFVR010000398.1:0-6693 GCF_053592415.1 Streptomyces sp. NPDC002690
GGCCCGTCAGGGAGACGGCCAGCTGGTAGACGCCGGCGGAGTCCAGCGGCAACTTGTCGACGGGGACGGATTGCCGTCGAACCAGCCCATGTAGCGCTGGTAGATGGCCTTGACGTTGTGGCTGACCGAACCGTTCTGTCGTACGGGCGCTGCCGCCGGGTCAGCCCCGGGCGCGCAGCTGCTCGTAGTAGGCCTGGCAGTCCTCGTACGAGGGCAGCAGCCCCTGCGCCTCGGCCTCGGCCAGCGTCGGGGCGGCGGCGTCCTTGTCCGAGAGCAGCGGGGTGATGCCCTCGGGCCACTCGATGCCCAGCTCCGGGTCGAGCGGGTTGATCCCGTGCTCGCGGCCCGGGGCGTACCCCTCGGAGCAGAGGTACACGACCGTGGCGTCGTCGGTCAGCGCCATGAAGGCGTGGCCGAGGCCCTCGGAGAGGTAGACCGCGTGGTGGTCCACGTCGTCGAGCCGGACGGCCTCCCACTGCTTGTACGTGGGGGAGCCGACCCGGATGTCCACGATCACGTCCAGCACGGCACCGCGCACGCACTTGACGTACTTCGCCTGGCTCGGCGGGACGTCGGCGAAGTGGATGCCGCGCAGGGTGCCCCGGCTCGACACCGAGCAGTTGGCCTGGGCGAGCTGGAGCCCGTGCCCGGCCGCCGCGGTGAAGTCGGCCGCCTGGAACCACTCGTGGAAGCTTCCCCGGCTGTCGGGGAAGACCTTGGGCTCCTGCACCCAGGCTCCGGCGATGTCGAGCTGCCGCATCTGATTCACGTTCCTGTTCTTGTCGCTTCTCGTGTACTTCACGTTCTCGGGCCAGACTGTGCGACGGCTGCCCCGTACGGGACCGCGGTCCCGTGCAGGACGCCGGGTGTCAGCCGGAGACCTTGTCGGCGAACCCGCGGGCCTTCTTGCGGGCCTTGGCGGGCAGCCGGCGGACGATCGGGCCGCCCACCGTCCGCAGCGCGCTGCGGACGGTCGCCTTGCGGCGGGCCGAAGCCATCGCGCTCAGCATGGTGGAACTCACCTCGGGCAGGTCCGACACCAGGACGATCTTCCCGCCCCGTTCGACCCGCACGTCGGCGAGCGGCAGGGCGGCGTTCTTGGCGCCGTCCAGCCGGATCGAGAGCTTCCAGTCGCCCGGCGGCACGTCGGCCGCCTTGGCGGGCAGCGCCACGTGGGCGCGGCCCTGGACGGGGCGCAGCGTCGTCGGGAGGACCCGGTCGGTGCCGCCGGTGGAGGTCAGCACCAGATCGGCCTTGGAGGGTGCCGTGGAGGTCGTGGTGACGATGTCGAGGCGCAGTTCGGTCTTGCTGCCGGGGGTACGCAGGACCGGGCGGCCCTCCAGGTACTCGGCCAGCTTCTTGGCGCGCCGGGCCACGTCCAGCGTGAGGTTGCCGTGAGGGTCCGTGAAGTACGGGATGACGGCACGGGCGGGCGAACCCAGCGAGGCCGGCAGGCAGGCCGCGTCGACCGCGGGGTCGCGGTCGGCGCCGAGCCGGGCCTTGCGGACCACGCCGAGGCCGCGCAGCGGCACCCAGATGTCCCAGAACCCGCGCGAGACGCGCCCGCGGTTCTTGACGCGCTCCGAGGTCACGTGACCGTGCCCGGTCAGGACGACCTCGAAGACGCCGGAGGAGATCTCCTTGACCTCCGAGGTGAACTTCGCGGGGCAGGGCCACTCGACGGCGGTCTCACGGTTGCGCAGCGAGATCTCCGCCATGTAGCCGTCGAGGTCGTCCTCGACGTCCAGCAGCTCGCCGGCCGGGAGCAGGTCCGCCGTGAGGTCGGGGTGCAGGTGCAGACGGCCGTCGCGGCGCACCAGCGTCACGGGCTTCTGGTCGTCGCCGTGCACGAGCCGACCGGTGATGTCGACCCGGATGCGGCCGTCCGGCTGCCACTCGAACTTCTCCAGGCGGGCGGCCGCCTTGATGGAGCCGGCGAACTGGGCGATGCGGACCAGCCCCTGGCGGTCGTCGTTGCGCAGCAGGGTGGAGCGGAGCCGCTGGACCGGGCCGAGCCCGTCGTGCACGCCGTCGTGCATGAAGTCACGTGCCAGGGGCTGGACGGCGTCGATCATCTCGTCGCGGTACTCCGGCGCGTACTTCTGCACAGCGGGTTCACTGAGGCGCGACAACATCTCCACACGGTAGAAGCGGCGCAGCAGAAGGTCGCGGAATTCGCCCGGCTCGGTGTTCTCCACGACGACGTCGAGGACCTCGCGGAGATTCCCGTAATAGCCCGAAGGGATGAGCTTCGCGGAGCCGGCGTTCTGGCCGTCGTCGCGCCGCGAGTAGTAGTAGCAGGTGTAGTTCCCGAGAATGGAGACGACCTTCGCCGGGAAGTACGCCTGCATCATGTAAAGCTGGTCCTCCAGGCGCCGCTTGCCCTCGGGATAGGCGATGCCGTTCTCGCGGAGGAATTCCGTCCGGAACATCTTGTGCGGGGTCAGGGAGTCGTAGAGCGGTGCGTCACGCAGGGTGCACTTCTCCCGGTTGACCTTGAAAACCCCGTGCGGCACGCCGCGGAAGTTGCTGGCCACCTTGCCGATGACGATGTCGGAGCCGTTACGGTGCCCCATGTCGTAGAGGCGCAGCAGGGCCTCGGACGCCAAATAGTCGTCCTGGTCGAGGAACTGGACGTATTCGCCCTTGGCCTCCGCCACGCCGATATTGCGAGGCTTGCCCGGCCATCCGGAATTGGGGATGGTGATCACACGGAAGTGCGGGTGCACGGTCGCAAGCTTTTCGAGACGCTCACGCGTGTCGTCGGTCGAACCGTCATTGACGAACAGCACTTCGAATTCGCTCGCGGGCAGGGTCTGGCGCAGCAACGAGTCGATGGCGGGATCGATGTACTTCCCCGGGTTGTACACAGGAATGATGACGCTGACTTTGACTGACACAACTGTGTCCCATCTCTTGTGGGAACCCTGAACGCGAAGGCGGTGTCGGGATCGGTGACCGATTGAGGGCGAGGGCCGCCGCCCGGAAGCACCATAGCGGTTGCGGCGCATCGAACAGTTCGGACCGGGTACGAGGCCGTGTACGGTGCTACGGAGGTTTCCGGTGATGTGAGCCCTATGAGATCCCAAATGGCTTATGTCCAGGCGGCCTTGAGGCTGCCTCGGGGGGATTCTCAGGAGTCGGACGGGGACCCGGCTCGCGACGCGGTTCAGCGAGAGAGGTGCACGTCATCAGTCGTACCCGCAGTGAAGCCGTCCGGCTTCGATGGTCACACGGTTCCGTGGCGGACTGCTTCCAGGGCCGTGACAACAGCCTCGGGTTCATCCGCCTGATCCTGGCATCGGCGGTCGTCATCAGCCACGCCAGCGTGCTGGGCTTCGGCGAGAAGGAGTTCGGCCACGGGTTCAGCCACGGCCAGACCGACCTGGGGAAGCTCTCCGTCTACGGCTTCTTCGTCCTGTCCGGCATCCTCGTCACCCGCAGTGGCAAGCGGCTGCCGCTGGGCCGCTTCCTCTGGCACCGCGCTCTGCGCCTGCTGCCCGGTCTCTGGGTCTGCCTGACCGTGACGGCCTTCGTCGTCGCCCCCTTCCTCTACTGGGCGCAGCAGGGCGGCCTCGGCGGCTTCTGGGACCATCCCCGAGGTCCTTTCG
The DNA here is from genome assembly GCF_053592415.1 of Streptomyces sp. NPDC002690. Classification (NCBI taxonomy): domain Bacteria; kingdom Bacillati; phylum Actinomycetota; class Actinomycetes; order Kitasatosporales; family Streptomycetaceae; genus Streptomyces; species Streptomyces sp. NPDC002690. Next base: position 3,612 of record NZ_JBSFVR010000398.1, read on the forward strand.
ACTACCTCGGCTCGAACTGGGCGGTGGCCCCGCTCCAGAACGACGTCTCCGGCGTCGTCGCGCACTCCCGGAGTGACGGTCTGGGGCACAGCCCCAGCATCGACGCCGCCCTCTGGTCGCTCCGCTACGAAGTGTTCTGCTACTTCGGTGTCGCGCTGCTCGCCGTGACCCGCGTCCTCACCCGGGCCCGCCCGGTCGTGCTCCTGGTGGCCGCCGCACTCGGCTGGTACGCCATCGCCCCCGCTGTGCAGGAACGCTTCTGGGCCGGTTTCTCGGACTCCTCCTACGCTCTGAGCTTCGAGATCTTCCCGGTCATGGGCAAGTTCGACCCGGACATCCTGATCTATCTCGCCTTCGCGTTCGCCGTCGGTGCGGTGATCGAGTCGTACCGCGAGCACATCCCCGTCAGCGACCCGCTCGCCGCCCTCGCGCTGCTGCTGTTCCTCGGCGGCATCTTCTTCGGATACTTCTTCGTCGTGGGCATCCCCGCCTTCGCCTACCTGCTGCTCTGGCTGGCGATCCGGCTCCCCGGGCCGTTCCGCCGCATCGGGGCCCGGAACGACCTCTCGTACGGCGTCTACATCTACGGGTTCGTCGTCCAGCAGGGGCTGGCCGCGCTCGACTTCGCCCGCTGGGGGTTCTGGCCCTACCTCGCCGTGTCGCTCGCCGGCTCGCTGCTGGTCGCGGCCCTCTCCTGGCACCTGGTCGAGAAGCCCGCGATGCGGCTCAAGGACATCGGCCGCAAGCGCACCGCCCCGACCGCCCCTCCGGCGGCCCAGCCCGCGCCCCCCGGGGAGACGGAGTCCGCGACCGGGCCCTCGGGCCGGGACCGGGCCTACGCGGACAGCGGCAGCCGCACCGGCTGACCCGTACGGCACGCACACCGGGGCGACACCCCGCACCCACCGCGACACGACGCCCCGGCCCCGCCGCCGGGGCGTCCCCGTGCGCGGGAACTCCCGCCGGGCCGCCTCTACCACCCCGCGTCCATGGAACGGAACGGCGATGCGTCCGGCGCCCCGACTGGCATACATTCGCCCCTGTGACATCGGTAGCGGAGAGTGTGGCAAGACAGCAGGTGACCGAGGCCCGCAGGATCGTCGTCAAGGTGGGCTCCTCCTCGCTCACCACCGCGGCGGGCGGACTGGACGCCGACCGGGTCGACGCCCTCGTGGACGTCCTCGCCAAGGTCCGCGGCGGCGGTGAGCGGGAGGTCGTCCTCGTCTCCAGCGGTGCCATCGCCGCCGGCCTCGCCCCACTCGGCCTGCACCGCAGACCGAAGGACCTCGCCCGGCAGCAGGCGGCGGCCAGCGTCGGCCAGGGGCTCCTGGTGGCCCGGTACACGGCGTCCTTCGCCCGCTACGGCGTACGCGTCGGCCAGGTGCTGCTGACGACCGACGACACCAGCCGCCGCGCCCACTACCGCAACGCCTACCGCACCCTCGACCAGCTGCTGGAGATGGGCGCCCTGCCCGTCGTCAACGAGAACGACACCGTCGCCACCGACGAGATCCGCTTCGGCGACAACGACCGCCTGGCCGCCCTCGTCGCCCACCTCGTCCACGCCGACCTCCTCGTCCTCCTCTCCGACGTGGACGGGGTCTACGACGGCGACCCCAGCACCCCGGGCACCTCGCGGATCGCCGAGATCACCGGCCCCGAGGACCTGGCGGGCGTCACGATCGGCAGCGCGGGCAAGGCCGGGGTCGGCACCGGAGGCATGGTCACCAAGGTGGAGGCGGCCCGGATCGCCACCGCCGCCGGCATCCCCGTCGTCCTCACCTCCGCCTGGCACGCCGCCGACGCCCTCGCCGGACGGGACACCGGGACCTGGTTCCACCCCACCGGCCGCCGCTCCGCCGACCGCCTCCTCTGGCTGGCCCACGCCTCGGCCCCGCAGGGCGCGCTGATCCTGGACGAAGGGGCCGTACGAGCCGTCGTGGAGCGCCGCACCTCCCTGCTGCCCGCGGGAATCAGTGCCGTGCACGGCGACTTCACGGCCGGCGACCCCGTCGAGCTGCGCGACCCCGCAGGCCGGGCGGTCGCCCGCGGTCTCGTGAACTTCGACGCGAGGGAGATCCCCCAACTGCTGGGGCGCTCCACGCACGATCTGGCCCGTGAACTCGGACCCGCCTACGAACGCGAGGTCGTACACAGGGACGACCTCGTCGTTCTCATGCCCCCCTCGACGCCCCGAATCGGCTGAAACTCCGGACTCCTGACGGAGACCTTCACCAAAACCGCCCCACGCCGGGCCTCGGACTGGTCAACTTTGTAGCGGGGGCATGCAGGGGAACAGCACAGCAACACATCCACAGGAGGCCGCCGGTGAGACGAGCGCGCCCGGGGGCGCCGCCCCGAGGAACGGGCACCCGCGCACTGACCAGCGTGGGAGTGGGAACCGGCTTCGACCGGAGTCCGCCCGCCGACCGCACGTCCGACCGGGCCGAGGACCGCACCACCGGCCACGACCCGGTAGCCGCGAAGGGGGAGACCACGCAGTCCCGGCTCTGGCACATCACGCTCTGCGTGTCCGGGGCCGAGACAGCGCTCGGGGAGATCAGACGCGGCCTGGAACAACTGGCCCACGACCACCCCTTCCTGCTGACCAGCCGGTACGCGAACGACCACGCGGAGATCCGGTACTGGGAAGAGGCCCGGGACCTGCACGACGCGGCGGCCGTCGCCCTGCGGCTCTGGGGCGAACACCGCTCCACCGCCCAGCTGCCGCCGTGGGAGATCGTCGGCCTGGAGGTCATCGACCGGGAGACCTACCACCAGCGCGTCGCCGAAGGGTACGGGCCGCCGCCCGCCGCACCCGTGGGCGTGCACCCGTACTGACCCGGAGACGGGAGCGGGCGCGTCCGGCCCGCTCCCGCCCCGAGGCGCCCCCGCCGCAGGGGACCCGTCCCCCAGCCGCTCTCCCGCCCGGACGTCTCGCACAGGTGTCCCGCCCGGACGTCTCGCATCACGGGATACGCCCCGGACGTCCGGGGACCGCGCACTACCCTGCGGGCATGACCACGCTCACCCCGTACGACAACATGTCCCCGGTCGCGCAGGCCGCCTACCGGGCGCGCGC